>CALATR010000661.1 GCA_937891875.1 uncultured Pseudomonadota bacterium
CGACCTCGCCCTGCAGGCCCACCGCGACGCCGGTCGCGCGGGAGAAGCCGTCCTGGCGGTTGAGGCAGGTGGGGTCGTCGTCGGGCACGCGCAGCTCGGCGGGGTCGAGGGCCACGCGCAGGCCGGTCTCGGTGGACGGGTCGGCGACGGTGAAGGCGTTGGACGGCCAGGGCAGCTGGCAGCGCACCGGATCGGTGCCGTCGCAGGTGGCGGACGGGGGCGTGCGGTCGAGGGGATCCCGCTCGGCCGGGGCGCATGCAGAGACGAGGGACAGCAGGAGCAGCAGCCGCACGGGACCTCCGATTCCGGGCGCTCTAGCCGCTGCACGGGGAGTGCGCTAGGGACGCGCCCGATGCCAACCCCCCCCGCCAAGCCCGGCCCCGACGAGACCCTGGACGCCATCACCCGCGACTGGTGGATCTTCCAGCTTCGACGCGGACATCGCTTCAGCACGGACGACATCGCGACCGGCTGGCGCGCCTCCCAGGCCCGGCCGGACGCGAAGCGCCTGCTGGACATCGGCTGTGGCATCGGCAGCGTCGGGCTCACGACCCTGTGGAACGTGGGGCCGGACGCGACGCTGGTGGGGGTGGAGGCGCAGGCCCTCTCCGCCGGGCTCGCGCGGCGCTCGGTCTCGCTGAACGGCCTGGAGGATCGCGTCACCATCATCCACGCCGACCTGCGGGACACCCACGATGTTCCCCCGGAGCTGATCCCGGAGGGCGGGTTCGACCTCATCACGGGCTCGCCGCCCTACTTCCCGGTCGGCAAGGGCATCATCCCCGAGCACCCGCAGAAGGCCGGGGCCCGCTTCGAGCTGCGCGGCTCGGTCTACGACTACTGCACCACCGCCCGCCACTTCCTGGCCCCCGGCGGCGCCTTCGCCTACGTCATGGCTGCCGCCGACCCGCGCACCGAGGATGCCCCCCTGCAGGCCGGCCTCGTCGTCGAGGAGCGGATGGACATCCGCTTCAAGATCGAGCGTGACCCGCTCATCTGCGTGCTGGTCTGCCGCCGCGAGGAGGACGGCCCGGTCGAGCGCACCCACCTGGAGCTGGTCGTGCGCGGTGAGGACGGCGAGTTCACCGAGGCGTACAACCGCTTCCGGGCGCAGGCGTCCGGGCTGGGTCCGCTGGCGGGGTGAGCGTGTTCGTTTTCGGGGGGTTGCCCGGGCAACCCGGCCCGAGTGAACACCGCCGGGGGGCAACCCCGTTGATTTGAACACTTCGGGCGCGTGGCAGGGCTCTGGGTGTGGAAACGCGCTGAGTGCTCACGATAGAACGCCGACTTTCACCCACACCAGGCGGCCCGAGCACCGCCGGACCCCCCAAGGTGTTCAAATCAACGGGGTTGCCCTGGCCGGGTGTGCAGTCACCGGAAGTTGCCCGGGCAAGTCCTGCCGAATGAACACCTAGCGGCGGTAGTTCCTCCAGCGCCCGGATCGGTGCAGGCACGCCAGCAGGACCCCGTCATCCAGCGGCGAGCACCTCGGGTCGCCGGCCCAGCGCTCGACCAGCCGAAGATCAGCATCCAGGCCTGGCTTCACGCGCGCGACGGTCGGTCTGCTGGCGCCCACGTGCACCGCGATCTCTCCCGCCCGCGCCGGCGTCAGCGTCCGCAGGGCGCGGATCGCGAACATGCGCGCCGGCCCACGCTCCCCAAGGCGAGCGACCGGCTGCCTGGCGACCACGCTGACCGCGTCCAGGACGGCCCCGACGTCCGGCGCGACCGTCGAGGCGACCGGAAGCTCCGTGCCTTGCACCTTCGCGCTGGGGTCCCCGCTCACGTACGCGTGGAAGCGCAGCACATCGGGCGCTCGCCGTCGAACCGGGCGCGCGACCAGGCCCACCGCGTCCAGGTGGGTGGACAGCGGCCAGCCCAGCGGATCCGCGACCAGCCCGGCCCGACAGGGATTGAGGTGCACGTAGCGAACGGATCTCCGGACCTTCTGCGCGTCAGCCAGGCGCTCGGCGTCGGGCAGCGGCGCCCACAGCGTCCCCCGCTCCTCGCGCCGCGCGTTGCGCCACCGGGCATACCCGCCGAGCGCGAGCCCCAGCCGCGAACGCACGTCGTTCGGCACCAACACGTGCACGTGGTCCGGCATCACACACAGCGCGACCAGGCCCGGACAGGCTCCGACCACCGTGTCCCACAGCCGAACGCCTTCTTCCCAGTCCGAGAAGACCAGTCGATAGCCAGAAGATCGGGCGACGAGGTGGAACATGCCGCCGGAGAATGCACACGCGGTGCCAGCCCGACGATCCCGTCCGGTACACCCTCACTGTTCAGCACTCACCCAACCCGACCGACGATCGTCGCCCACGTCGACCGACGTTCGTCAGTGCACACTCACCTTCACCACGCCGCCCTCGGTCAGCGGCACGGGGGTCTTCGACTTTCCGGCGGTGAGCATGCAGCGGGGCTCGCCCCTGGGGCCGGGCTCGGCGGCGGCCAGGGCGGCGCGGTCGAGCACGAGGTCGAAGGTGCCGTCCTCGCGGGCCGCAGCACCTGACCCGCACCCATCGACCGTGGCCGGCGCGACCGGCGTGCCCGCCTCGTCCTCGACGATGCCCTCGACGCGGACGGTCTGGGGGCGCCACACGGTGCAGACGCCGCCCACCCACGACAGCCAGGCGCGGGCGGCCCCGTCCTCGGCGCGCAAGAGCCCGCCCCTCGCCGCGACCGGCACGGCCTGGATCAGCTTGCCGTCGTCCCAGAAGGCAGGAGCATCCTCCGCTCCTACATGAACGCGCCCGCCGCGCGGCAGGTCGACCGGCCACTCGCAGACCAGGATCGCCAGTCCCGGATGCTCGCCCACGTACGCCTTGGCCTCGGCCCAGCGTGGGTCGTCGCTGTCGGTGCTCCCCTGGGCCTGACCGGGCTGGCGCGGCTCCGGATGCGGCGCGACCCACGCGTAGAGCAGCGCCAGCACCGCGAGCATCCCCAGGGTGAACAACCCCGCGAAGCGGAAGATCAGCAGCGGTCGACGTCGCTCGCTCATGGCGCCCCCCTACCCGGCCAGGCCCCATCTGCCCGCCTCGGTCAGCGCGTCAAGACCGCAGCCCCGTCCTCGGTCACCACGATCGTGTGCTCGAACTGGGCGGAGAGCTGTCCGTCCGCCGTGCGCACGGTCCACCCGTCGACCTCGTCCAGGACGACCTCGGGCCCCCCGAGGTTCACCATTGGCTCGATCGTGAACGTCAGGCCGGGCACGAGCCGGACCCCCTCCCCGGCCACCGCGTCGTGGCTGACGTGTGGCGGCAGGTGCATCTGCCGACCGATGCCGTGTCCGCCGTACTCCTGCACGACCGTGCACCCCTCCCGGCGCACCAGCTCTGCTATCGCGGCACCGACGTCGCCGAGGCGCCCGCCGGGCCGGACCGCTGCGATCCCCGCCTGAAACGCCCGCTGTGCGACGTCGACCACGTGTGCCGCCTCCGGGCTCGGCCGGCCGAGGACGAACGTGCGCGAGGTGTCCCCGTGCCAGCCGTCGAGCTCGGTGGTGACGTCGACATTGACGATGTCGCCGCTGCCCAGCACCACCCGGTCGGTGGGCACGCCGTGGCAGACGACATCGTTCGGGCTGACGCAGACCGCGCCTGGAAAGCCGTGAAAGCCGAGCTGACTCGGACGTCCGCCCCGCTCCTTCGTGTCCCGGCGCACCAGCCGATCGATGTCGCCTGCGGTCATACCTGGCCGCAGGGCGCGCTGGACGCGGGTGAGGGTGGCGGCGGCGGCCTTGCCGGCACGGCGCAGCTTGACCAGGTCGGACGGGGTGTGGAGCGGGAGCATGGGTCAGACTCACCCGCGGACGCCGCCTGCACCCTTGCTGACTCAGCAACGGTCGGCCGGGCGCCCCCGCGATAGGAACGCCGAGGAGGTCCCGTGAGCGTCGAGCAGATCGAGAGCTTTGTCGCCGTCGCCGAGTCGGGCGGGCTCCGCGATGCCGCCCGCCGGCTGCACATCACCCTGCCGCCGCTGTCCCGGCGGATCCGCGCCCTCGAGGACGAGCTCGGCACCGAGCTGTTCGAGCGCCGGGCCCGCGGCATGGCGCTCACCCCCGCCGGCCACACCTTCCTCCCCCACGCCCGCGGCATCCTGGCCGCCATCGCGCTCGCCGCCCGCAGCGTCGCCGCGGACCCGCCCGCTACATGAAGTTCCGCGTGTGCAGGCTCGACAGCGTCTCCGCCTGCTCCGCGTCGAAGCCCAGCCGGGCCAGCCGACCCCGACGCTTCGTGTCCATGCGCACGACCAGCTCCGCCACCCGATCCCAGCCCGTCGCCAGCTGCTCCGGCGCCCAGCCCCCCGCCGCGAGCAGGACCAGCGCGTCGAAGACCTCCTCGTTGAGTCCCGCCGTGTGCTGGAGCGCGTCGTGGCGCCGCTGCACCGCACTCGCCAGGCGCCCGTGCAGGGTCGGGTCCTTGCTCGCGTGGCGCTGCAGGTGGGCCATGCCAAAGGCCACGTGGCGGGCCTCGTCCCGCGCCGACATCGTCGCCACCGCGCGGGTGATCGGGTCGGGTCCGTGCTCGCCCAGGAACCACAGCAGGTCGAGGAAGCTCCCCTCCCCCATGACCGAGAGCAGGAAGCTGGCGAGCGCGAAGTCGGGCTCGTCGAGGAGCGTCTTGAGCGAGGCCTGGCCGCCGTGGGTCGACAGGCCGGGCGCGTCGCGACGCAGGGTGGCGCGACGGGTGAAGACCTCGATGTGGCGGGCCTCGTCGGCCGCCTGCAGCGCCAGCACCTGCAGCACCTCCCGGAAGTGCGGGTGCACCTGGGCCAGGAAGCGCGCCGGCACCAGCAGGGCCGCGACCTCGTTCTCGATCAGGTAGGTCATGACCTGAACGACGGCGTCCTCGACCTCCTCGGGGTGCTCGATGGGGGCATCCCACGGGATCGCCGTCGCCGGATCCCACTGGGCCGCGGCCCCCTGGGCGTACAGGCGCTCCGCCTCGTCCGCCCAGACCACGTCCTTGTCCGACAGCGCGAAGCGCATTTCCGGAGAACCGGCCTCGACCCGTGCTCCTCGCGCGGCGAGCCCCCAGCGCGCGTCCGGCTTGTCCACCACCTCGCGCACGCCCCCCGCGCGCATCGCCCCCGACCAGCGGCCGAGCTCGGCGGTGCCGCGGGTGACGACCCCGTCGCGGTAGGGATGCCCCTGCCCCCGGCACCACGCAGCGAGGTGCACCTGCAGCGCCGGGTGCTCGCCCGTGACCCGGACCCCGTCGCCGACCTCGACCCCGCGGAGCGCCCGCTTCACCAGCAGGTGCCCCCCGTGATCGAAGCCCAGGGGACCCAGATCGACGGCGCTCACCGGGCGGCCTGCTCGGCGATGAAGTCGCGCACGGTCTGGGCACCGGAGAAGGCGAGGTCGTCGATCGCCCGGTCCAGCTGGGCGAACCCCTCGGTCCGGCCCGGCCGCCACTGCTTGAGGCCCTCGAGCTCGAGCAGCGGGCGCACCACCGGATCGTCGTAGCGCTGGGCGAGCAGGAGCGCGGTGAAGCGCTCCAGAACCCAGTCGTCGAGGCCGTCCAGCGCGGTGAAGATGCAGTGGTCGTACTTCGCAGTCTGGGCCAGGATCCGGGTCGTTCCGGACGGCAGCGTGCCCTCGGCGGTGAACGCGAGGTGGTTTCCGTCGATCATGCAGGCCGCGTCGACCTCGCCCGCCAGGAGCGCCCGCGCCGCGTCCCGCTCGCCGCCGACGTGGTCGCCGTGCTTGCCGAACAGGCGATCGAACACGCGCAGCTCGACGTCGGCGACCGGATCGACCTGGTTCTCCTGCAGGTGGAGCAGCGGGATCAGCGTCGCCTGGGGCGAGTCCGGCGCGCCCACGCCCACCACGGAGCCGCGCAGCTCGGCGAGGGTGCGGGGACCGTCCTCGCGCACGACGATGACGCTGGTGAGGTCCTGATCGGTGTCGCGCATGGCGAAGCCCGACGCCGTGCGGCCGCGCTGCTCGGCGATGCGCCGGGTCTGCAGCCAGGCCAGCGGTGAGTTCCAGGCCACGTCGAACTCCCCGTCGAAGTGGCCCTGCACCTGCCGCTCGTAGGTGCTGTACAGGACGAAGTCGAAGGACAGCCCCTCCGTCGCGAACCAGGCCTTGAAGCCCTCCCAGATGGTCACGACCTTGGGGTCGTAGGCGACGGCGCCCAGGGTGATGTCGGTCGTCATCAGAACAGCTCCATGCCAGTGATGGCCTTGCCGATGAAGTCGTAGAGAACGTCGGAGGTGGGGGCCATGACGCTGGCCGCCTGGGCATCGCGGAAGCGCCGCTCGACCCCGACCTCCTTGCGGAACGCAGCGCCGCCGCACACCCGCATCGTGGTGGCGAGCACGTCCAGCGCGGCATCGCCGGCCGCGGCCTTCACCTCGAGCACCCGCAGCATCGTGTCGGGTCGACCGGAGGTGACCGCCGCCATGGCGTCTTCCCAGAGCGTGCGCGCCATGTCCGCCTTCACCCTGGCCTTTGCCAGGTAGGCGCGCACGGTGGGCAGGTCGCGGAGGTGGGAGCTCAGGTGCTCGTAGCCGGTGCCGGAGACGTGGCCGGCGGCCCCCTGCAGCGCGCCCTCCATGAGCCCGATCGAGCACGCGGCGTTCATCAGGTTGAACACCGGCAGGACCTGGCCCATCATCACGTCGAAGCCGCCGCCGTCGCCGCCGAGGCGGTTGCTGGCCGGGATCCGCACCGCGTTCGCCGCGACCGGGGTCGAGTCGTTGCCGCGCAGGCCGAGCCCGTCGAAGGGCCCGGAGCGCGCGAGGCCGTCGGCGTCGGCAGGCACGAGCCAGATGGTGCTCGGCCCCTCGGCGGACATGGGCTGGCTGCTCCACACGTAGGCGGTCGCCTTGCCCGCAGACGTCACCCAGGACTTGCGGGCATCGATGATGATCTCGTCCCCATCGGCCTTGGCGGTGGAGAGCGGCGCCCAGAAGTGGCTCCGGCTGCCGGCCTCGGAGAAGGCGAGGGTCGACAGGTGCTCGCCCTGGGCGACCGCCTGGTTGACCTCGGCGCTGGCGTTGTGGGCCAGCACGGTGGCGCCGGCGTAGTGCATGCAGATGACCATCGCCGAGCTGCCGCAGTGCTGGGCGATGCGCTCGACCACGCGGGCGGCGTCGTCGGGGCCCCCGCCGAGGCCCCCGTGGGCGACCGGGGTCACGAGGCCGAACAGGCCGGCCTCGCGCAGGGCGTTGACGGTAGCGGTGGGAAAGGCAGCGTCAGAGTCGACCTGCACGGCATGCTCGGCGGCAGCCGTCAGCACGGGACGCAGGCGGTCCTCGAGGGAAGCGAACACACTCATGGTGACCTCCGGGCGCTGCCCGGGTGCCGAGTCAGCGCCTTCGTGGGGAAGGGCAAAGCAGGCCGGATCCTCCGGCCCGACGTTGGACTCAGCGGTGGGTCATGGACTCCCTCCGTGGGTGGCTCAGTCTGGAGGGGCGCGCCCGACGGTGTCAATGCGCACGACGTGAAGTCGGTGTCTTCGGATGAGGCGTACCAGGCCCGGTTCAGCGAAACGTTTCATGCTGGAATCCACGGGTTACGCGCCGCAGGATCCCGCTCACCGGCCCCGAGAACCGGCCTCCCCAGGGGATTCACCCCGGAGCCCCCATGACCCGCCTGCTCGCCGTTGTTGCGCTCCTGACCGCCTGTACCGGCGCTCCGCCCGCGACCTCCCCCGCCCCGGAGCAGCCTGCCGCTCCCGCGACCACCGCCGTCGCCGGCCTCGACCTCGACGACCCTTCGGCCTGCGCCACCTGCCACGACGCCATCGTCACGGAGTGGTCGGGCTCGATGCACGCGCGCGCTCACCACGAGCAGGACCCGGTCTTCGCCGGGCTGCGCAGCCTGCGCATGAAGAAGGAGGGCGAGGCGGTCGCGCAGACCTGCGCGCAGTGCCACACCCCGCGCGATCCCGCGAACACGGACAGCGCCGCAGCCAGGGCGGGGGTCAGCTGTGCCACCTGCCACGCGCTGTCCGCGGTCGACACCAGCGGAGCCCAGGTCGGCGCCGCCGCCCTGACGTTCTCCGACGACGGCGTGCTCCGCGCACAGCACGACATCCACAGCGCGGTCGCCCCGCACGGGGTGGGCAAGGCCGCGCCCTGGATCGCCGACGGCACCAGCGTCTGTCTCGCCTGCCACGGCCAGCTGAAGAACGGCCAGGACGTCGTCACCTGCAACACCGGTCCCGAGCACGCCGCGTCGGGGGTCGAGCAGAGCTGCACCGACTGCCACATGCCCGTGGTCGACGGCCCTGCTGGCAACGTCTCGACCGCGACGAAGCACCGCTCCCACGGCATGCTCGCCGGGCACGGGCTGTGGGCCGATCCGCCCCAGGTCGAGCTGATGAAGAGCAACCTCGAAGGCCGGCTCTCCCGGTCCGGGGACCGGCTGGACCTGACCCTGACCGCCACCTCCGGGCACCACTTCCCCAGCGCCTTCCCGGGGCGCATGGTGCTGGTCAAGGTCGTCGGGCTCGACGCCAGCGGCGAGGTCGTGTGGCACAACTTCACCGACGACCCGATGACCCAGGACCCCCAGGCGGTGTTCAACACCGTCTACGTCGATGCCGACGGCAAGCCGACCCTGCCGCCCTACGGCGTGTCGAAGAAGCGCGACACCCGGCTCGCTCCCGGCGAGACCCGCACCCTGACCTGGACCGTGCCTGCCGGCGTCGAGAAGACCAAGGCCACCCTCCTCTATCGGCTGGTTCCGCCGCCCGCGGTCGCCCCCTTCGGCCTCGAGGGTGCCCCCGAGGCCACCGCGAAGCCCTTCCTCACGATCGAGGAGTAGGGCCGGTCCTCCGCGCAGACGGCGTCGCACGCGGTTAGCCTCGGGCGACGACGGACGAGCCCAGGAGGGGCGGTGGAACGACAGACCGTGATCGGCATCGTGGCAGTCGCGGTGGTCGGCCTGCTGCTCGCCGCGGCCGCGTTCTACCTGATGAGCCCGTCGGTGCCAGCGAGCTCGCCGATCGCCGCTGCACCGGCACCCGACGCACCACGCACCACTGCGTCCGCATCCACCCCGCCGACCGAGCGCGCCCCGACGCCTCCGCCGAACACCCGCGCCGCGCCCCGTCCCGCCCCGGCCAGCACCGATCCCGCCCTGGCCCGTCCCGAGCTTGGCGCCCCCCCGCGTGCGGCCCCGCCCGGCGCCATCGCCCTCGACGAGCTCCTCGTGGCCACCGAGCGCTTCCGCAGCGAGCCCGTGTTCGCAGGCCTGCCCCCCGATGCCTCCCCCGCCGAGATCATCGAGCACCTGTCCGGCGTCATGGAAGACGTGGAGCAGCTCGAGGGCGAGTACCGCGCCATCGCCCACGAGAGCGCGGCAGACGATCCCGGCATCGCTGGCGAGGCCCTGATGCAGGCGGCGAGCCTCTACGAGCACGTCGCCGCCCAGCTCCCGCCCCCGGTGTCCGCCCAGCCCGACCCGGCCGATCCGTGGTCCCGCCAGCGCGAGGAGGTGCTGAACGGGCTGCACAAGCAGGCGCAGGCGCTCCGCGATGATGCCGTGCTGATCCACTCCGGCGGCACGGAGATGCCGGACGGGGAGCGGTGAGCGACCGCCCCACCCTGCGCCGCCGGGTCCGGGCGTGGCTCGAGCGTCCCGCGGTCGACGTGGCCGTACTCGCGCTGATCTTCGCGTCGATCGTCGTCCTGGTCACCGAGATCGCGGTCGAGACCCGCATGCCGGAGTGGCTCCCGTGGCTCGA
>CALATR010000662.1 GCA_937891875.1 uncultured Pseudomonadota bacterium
CGCCGTCGAGGTCGCCGACCAGGGAGGCGCGCGTGCCGACCTCCGCCGCGTCGTAGCCTCCCTCGAGGATCGGCCCCCCGAACGCCGAGAACGGGGTGGAGCCCGACGGACGGGCAGGGTCGCCGTAGAGCACCTGCACGTGGCCCCGCCGGAAGGCGCCGCGACAGCCCGAGCCGATGATGACGTCGTCGTAGCCGTCGCCGTCCAGGTCGCCTCCGGCACCCACGCCGTCCGCGCACCCCCCGCTGACGTCCTTGCCCCAGCGGGGCTCGCCGCCGGCGCTGCGGGTGCCGCTCCAGGTGCCGTCGCCGTAGAGTGCCGTGGCAAAGCCGGGCACGGTGATCGACCCACCACCGCCCGTGGCGCGACCCTCCAGGGGCACTGCCGCGAACAGGTCGTCGTAGCCGTCGCCGTCCAGATCGCCCGCCGCGCGCACCACGTCGGCCAGGCGGTCCGAGCTGCCGCCCCTCCAGGCCTGCACGGCGTCGGCGGTGGAGTAGGTGCCGCTGAAGCCGCACACCAGGTCCGCCTCGTTGCAGTCCTGGTCGATGCCGTCGTTGCAGATCTCCCGAGCGTCGGGGTGCACGCTGGCACTGGTGTCGTCACAGTCGCCGTCGAGGTCGACGAAGCCCTGGGGCCGGTCGCACGAGACGAAGACGCCCAGCGTGTCGCCGAAGCCGTCCCCGTCGTTGTCCGCGAACCAGGTGGGCGCGTCGATCGCGTCCTCGTCGATCGCCTTGTCGCAGTCGTTGTCGCGCTGGTCGCAGACCTCGTCGGCGCCGGGGTTGATCCGCCCGTCGAGGTCGTCGCAGTCACCGCCGCGGTCGACGAGGCGCTCGGGCGCCTCGCAGGCGATGATCACCTCGCCCAGCTCCTCGCCGTAGCCGTCGCGGTCCAGGTCGGGCCAGAAGGGCTGCCCGTCCTCGGCGTCGTCGTCGATCCTGCCGTTGCAGTCGTCGTCGATGGCATTGCAGAGCTCGTCCGCGGAGGGGTGGATGTCGGGGTCTTCGTCGTTGCAGTCGCCGGGTCGGGAGACGGTGCCGGTGACGAAGCTGCAGGAGGCCGTGACCTGCTCGTCGTCGCCGAAGCCGTCCCCGTCGTTGTCGGCGTACCACAGGGACGTGGTGCAGTCCGAGCCCTCGGGCAGGGGAGAGGGGCAGGCCGCGAGCCAGGGTGCGATGAGCAGGAACAGGCGTTTCATCGGACCTCCGGGCGGAGCATGCCCCCACCGGGCAGGACCCGTCCACCGTGTGCGGGACAGCGCGCCGGCCAGCGGATACGGCCCCTGCCCACTCGGGAGGACCATCATGGGCAAGGACGCGGCCATCACGCCCCGCGCCGAGGACTACAGCGCCTGGTACCTGGACGTCATCGATCAGGCGGATCTGCTCGACGACGCGCCGGTGCGCGGCTGCAAAGTGTTCAAGCCGAACGGCTACGGCATCTGGGAGCTCATCCAGCGCGATCTGGACCAGCGGTTCAAGGACACCGGGCACGTCAACGCGTACTTCCCGCTGTTCATCCCGCTGTCCTTCCTCTCGAAGGAGGCCGAGCACGTCGAGGGCTTCGCCAAGGAGTGCGCGGTCGTCACCCACCACCGCCTCGCCGGCGTCACCCGCGAGGACGGCACCCGCGCGGTCGAGCCCGACCCCGAGTCCAAGCTCGAGGAGCCGCTCATCGTCCGGCCCACGTCGGAGACGGTGATCTGGCACATGTACGGCCGCTGGATCGACTCCTGGCGCGACCTGCCCCTCCTCATCAACCAGTGGGCCAACGTGGTGCGCTGGGAGCTGCGGACCCGGCCGTTCCTGCGCACGGCGGAGTTCTTGTGGCAGGAGGGGCACACCGCCCACG
>CALATR010000663.1 GCA_937891875.1 uncultured Pseudomonadota bacterium
CAGGCCACGACCCGGTCCTCGACCCGGCCCTCCCAGCGGGCCCGCCGGTCGAGCGCGACCGCGTGACCGACCGCCTTGGGCAGGTGGGAGGCGATGGTGCTGGTCTGGGGAGGCACGTTCAGCTCGACGCTGCCGAACACCTTGTGCCGACCGCCTGCGATGGGCTCGTCCGCGGCGGCGCAGCAGCCCCGCAGCACGTCGAACGCCCCGGACGGTCCGCCCGCCTGCTGGGCCCGAGCCAGGAAGAAGCCTCCGGAGCGGTAGTGCAGGAAGGCGGGATCGGTCGGGCGCAGGGCGGCGGCGACGGCAGCGTTGCCCTCGTGGCCGGCGCTGCCGATGGTGTAGAAGCCCTCTCCGCGGGTCTTGAGGTCGCGGGCGGCGAAGTCACAGTGCCGGCTCTCGACCTGGACCTCGAACAGGGCCAGCGCCTGGCGAGCAGACAGCGTGGTGCCGGGTCGCACCGGGGTGTCGAGATCGTCGCGGCGCGGACCAGGAACCAGCTGGCGGACCGTGTCCATGAACAGCCGGTCCACGATGGCGGCGCGGTTGACGGCGCCGCTCATGAGGGAACGTCCATCGTCTTGGCTATTCCTCGATCGGAAGGATCGGGTAGCGAGCCCAGTTCCGGTCGGGCTCGAGGAAGGTGATCTCCACCCGGTAGCCCTGCTGGCGCACCTCGACCGTGTCCGGGAAGTACGGCTCCATCGCCGACATCACGCTGCGGTAGAAGCTGCGGTCCAGATGCACGACCGAGCGCAGCTCGATGCGGGCCCGCCGGGGAGTGGAGATGCTGGCGAGGTAGCCGACGAAGTCGACCATGGCGCGCACGGCCATGGCCGGGGTCGCCCGCTCCAACACCAGGGTGAAGGGCAGGTCCGGCTCGACGGAGTACTCGAGGAAGGCCTGCACCGGGTAGCGCTTCGACAGCGACTGGGCCTTCGACAGCGCGTCCTGCAGCCAGGGCTCGTCGACGTGGGAGAAGCGAGGCTGCTTCCACGACGCGGCGCCCGACGGCGGGTCGTTGAGCGAGTCGCCGAGGGTGTCGGGGCCGATGGTGTAGCTGTCGTGGGGGCGGCGGTCGTAGACGATGCCCGTGTCGCTGGTCGGCGTCGACTTGTCGAGCTTGCGCGGCGGCACCGACTGGGGGGTGGACCGGGTCTGGCCGCCAGGCCCGCGGTAGGACAGCGAGGGCGCTGGGGACGGGGTGCGCTGCGGTGCGCCCGGAGGGGTGCCCGGGTAGGCGCCGAAGCCGCCACCATCTCCGCCGAAGCCGCCGCCTTCCCCACCGAAGCCACCGCCTTCCCCCCCGAAACTGTTGGGAGTCGCGCTGGAGGCGCCGGAGTAGCTGCCGCTGCGGAGGCCGGACGGCGGAGCCGGCGTCGCTCCGATGCTGCCCGGACGGCGTGCCGCACCGGGGTTGGTCAGCTTGTTGATGATGGAGCCGCCGCCGCTCGACGTGGAGCCGCCGGTGCTTCCGGTGCCAGACTGGGGCGGGAAGCTGGGGCGCGTCTCGTAGCGCAGGGTGCCTCCCGCCGTGGGCACGGGGGAGGGGTAGTTGTACTCGCGCTGCACCTGGCCCGAGCCGAGGCGCGTCTGCGGCATCATCAAGGGGGGAGGCTGGCTCTCGTAGGTGTCGCTCACGAAGCCGGAGCCGGCGGTGGCCTGGGTGAGGATGGACAGCTCGCTCTCGAGCTTGCGCTGCTCCTCCTGCTCCCACGGGAGCAGCGGGCAGTCTCGAGCGACCGCGATGGCGGCCTGCCCGGCGGTGATCCAGGACACGCCCATCAGCAGCGAGAGGAACAGGATGAGCAGCGGCAGCGGGAAGGGCAGCGCCTCCTCCAACTCACGGATCAGCAAGGCGGCGTCGGGAAGCAGCAAGGGGACGACGAGCGCTGCGACGAGCAGCACCACCGTGAGGCCGGTCAGCGCGAGGAACACGCCGCGGGCGATGCGCGTGATGTGCCAGGGGTGGGCGTGCGCCAGGCGGGTGCGCAGCAACGACGCGTTGCCGGCCCGGAGTACTCCGAGCCGCTGTTGCAGCATCTGGATCCGCTCGTCCTGCGGAGGTCCAACGTGGTGAGCCTGCATGCCTCTCCCTGACAGCCTCGAAGTCTACACCCCTCGTAGCGGGCGCGCACCTTCACTCGATGACGCCGCTTTGACCTGCATCCCGACCGGCGTGCAACGCCGCTTGCCCCGTTTCCGTACCCGGTCGGGTGGCCAGAGGCTCTCCCTGGGCCACGTCGATCCGGATGGGGACGCCAAGAGCGGAGCTGAGCGCGCGGCAGCGACGGTGCACCGCCCACTGCTCCAGGTGGCTCCGGGTCCGGGTCCGACCCGTCAGGTAGAGCCGACCGTCTCGCAGCTCCACGTCGATGTCGCTCACGTTGCGGTCGTGCCCGCGGTCGAAGCCGTCCGCCACAGCGAGTAGCGCCGAGAGCACCCGCACCCGATGGCGTGCGGTGTCCTCCAGTCGCTCGAGATCGCGCTTCTTCGGCCGCTTTCCGCGGTGGTAGCGCACGATGAGTGCCAGCTCGTCGATCTCGGGTGCGGTGAAGCCGCTCATGCGGGTGTGCCGGATGAGGTACTGGCCGTGCTTGTGGTGATCCTCGCCGGCGATGTGGTGGCCGACATCGTGTAGCAGTGCGGCGAACTCGAGCAGGCGGCGATCGTCGATGCGCAGGCGGTGCAGGGACCGGGTCGCGTCGAACAGGGTGCAGGCCAGGCGGGCGACGTGCTCGGCGTGGCCCTCGTCGACCGAGTAGCGCTCCATGACGCCCAGCACCGTCCGCCTGCGCGGATCGGCCTCGCGACGGGATCGCTCGAGCTCGGGCCGGTGCCGGCCGATCCAGTCCCACAGCAGGCCGTCACGCAGGCTGTAGTTGGAGGTGGTCAGGCTGTCCTGGGCGATGAAGCGCAGGATCTCGCTGACGACGACCGCGCCTGCCGGGAGCGTGTGCTTGCGCCGCTCGTCCATGCCCGGGATGCGCTCGAGGCGATCGGCGGGCACCTTCTGGAAGCGGCGGATCAGGCGATCGACCTCCTTGCGGGTCAACACCAGGCCCTGGCCGTCCTCGGTGGGCAGGCCGCCGCGATCCAGGGTCGCCATGCGGGCGAGGCAGCGGATGGTGCCGCTGGTGCCGACCACGCTGGACACGTCGCCGGGATGCAGGCGCACGCCCAGGGGGCGCAGCGCCTCGCGGGTCCAGCTGCGCAGGGCCTTCACCTCGTCCTTGGTGAGGGGGTCGGAGGTGCGGTGCAGATCGGTCGCGCGGATGTGGCCGAGGGGCAGGCTGGCCTTGACGAAGGCGGTGTGCGGATCGCAGAGGATGAACTCGGTCGAGCCGCCGCCGAGGTCGACCAGCAGGGCCCGACCCTGGGAGAAGTCGACGTGGGGGCGGGCGCCCAGGTAGATGAGCCGCGCCTCGTCGAGGCCACTGATGATGCGGACGTGGATGCCGGTCTCGGCCTTCACCTGCCGGCAGAACTCGACGCCGTTCTCGGCCTCGCGCACCGCGCTGGTCGCGGCGCAGTGGATGTCGCTGACCTGCAGCACGTCACAGGCGGTGCGGAACTCCTTGAGCGCGTCCATCGCCCGCTTCTGGGCGGCCTTCGACAGACGTCTGCCGTTGAGTCCGCCCTCGCCGAGCGCGACCTGGCGGCGCTGCTTCTCGACGACGGTGATCCCCTCGTCAGCGGTGAGATCGGCCACGACAAGGTGGACCGAGTTGGTGCCGACGTCGATGGCTGCGACGCGAATGGTGCGGTCGGGGCTCAACCGTGGGCCTCCGAGGTCTGCAAGGTCACTCCAAGGGAATCGGCTGTCTTGACCACGAACCCGAGCAGGTTGAACGCGTCTGCGTCGTCTGCGCGGCGGCGGGCCTCTTCGAGCCAGGCGCGGGCGGGCTCGGCGGTGCGGGCGAGGACCAGCAGGGCGAGCACCTGGTGGCGCAGGTCGCCCTCGTCCTCTGCGCGCGGGAGGGCGCGGCGGGCGATGCGCTCGGCCTCCGCGGGACGGCCGACGTCCAACGCGGCGGTGGCCCGCTCGACCAGCAGGGCCGTGTGTCGGTCCGCGGGAGCCTCGGCGAGGATGTCCTCCACGCTCCGCTCGGCCAGGGCTTGCTGGGTGCGGCGGCGGGCGGTGGCCTGAAAGGCGTCGCTCAAGGCGTCGGCGATCTGGCCCTGCAGCTCTTCAACCGCGGCCAGGCCGTCCTCATCACCGAGAGCGGTCAGCAGGTCGCGGGCGGCGAGCAGGGGACGGCGCGCCTCGGACGCCCGCCCGGACGCCAGCAAGGCCTGGGCGTACAGCGTGCATACGCGAGCTCGAATGTCGCGTAGATCCTCGGCTTCTGCCAGATCCTCGCTCTCGGCGACCGGGCCGAGCAGGTCCACGGCCCGTGCGGCGTTCCCGTCACGCAGCGCGGCCACCCCCACGGCGAGACGCTGGGGGAGGGCGTCGCTCATCCGCCTGCCTGGTCCAGGGCCTGCAGCGCCAGCTCGGCGGCCTGATCCTCGAGGGCGGAGGGCACCAGCACCTCGCCCTTGTCGAGCTCCGCGTGGGCGACCCAGTCGAGCGCCAGACCCAGGAGGGCGAACTGGAGCAGCACCGGCTCGGGGGAGCCCGAGTTGAGCACGATGTTGAGCGGGTGGCCGCCGCCGAGCACGGTGATGCGGGGACCGCCGTGCAGGCGGTAGCGGACGACGCCGTCAGCAACGTGGTCGACCTGGGCGGACGCCCCTTCGAGGCCCGCCATGTCCAGCTCGTCCCCGCCGTGGCCGGCGTTGATGAGGACCAGCCCGTCCCTGGCGCGCACGACGTGCTCGAGGGCGATGGAGCGCGGACGACCGGTGGCGGTGACCAGCACGCCGACCCGCTGGGCCGCGTCATCGAGGCTCGGGGTGGGGAAGCCGTCGTAGTGGGCGAGCAGGCGCTTGATCGGATCGCGCTCGACGACCTCCACGCACATGCCGGCGGCGCGGGCGTAGGCGGCGAGTCCCTTGCCGACGGGGCCATAGCCGACGACGCCGACGCGGCGACCGGACAGGTGCATGCCGGTCATGCGCTGGACGGCCTGCCAGATGGCCTCGCCGACGCCGTGCCGGTTCTCGACCGCGGTCTTCAGGCGTCCGTCGTTGATGTTGACGACGGGAAAGGGGACCTTGGCCTCGTGCAGGCGGACGATGCCCGAGCGGGTGGACTCG
>CALATR010000664.1 GCA_937891875.1 uncultured Pseudomonadota bacterium
CCGAGCGATGGCCCATGATCGTGGTCGCCGAGGCGACCGTCGCCTCGTCAGACCTCCGGACGGTGGTCGCCCACGAGCTGTACCATGCCGCCCAGTCGGCCGAAGGGAGCTTTCCACGCAGCTCCATCAACGCGAACAGCTGGTACTGGGAGGCGACGGCGTCCTGGGTGGTGCCCCTGGTGTTCCCGGACGATGCCCGGCACGCGCAGCGCCTGTACAGCTACGCCATGCTCCCTCACTTTCGGCTCGATCACTTCGGCCAGCCAGGGACAGGTGGGCTCGCCGAGAGCTATTCGTATGGGGCGTTCATCTTCGCAGCCCACCTTCAGGACGTCACCGGTGGATGGGAGATCATCCGCGACTCCTGGCGCGACGATCGTGGTGCGCCGAGCGCGGTCGAGACCCTGCGGATCCTGCTGGACGAGCGCGGCGTCGACTTCGACGAGGTCTGGCTCGACCACATCGCGCGCACCGCTACCTGGGACTACCCGCAGGGAGATGTGTACCGGGACACTCTGCTGGCTCGCCTGGGACCCGATCAGCACCTGGGCCTGGTCGCCGGCGAGCTCCCGGCGCTCGGCAGCGAGGACTGGCGGACGGTCGAAGCCGAGCTGCTGCCGCGCCAGTACGGATACAACATCCTGCGACTCGGGGAGCCCGAAGTGGGCACGTACACCGTCGACCTTCGGGCAGATGGAACCAACGAGATGGGTCGCGCCGCCCGGTTCGGGGCTCGTCTGGTGGTGGTGCGGTCCGACGGCACGGTCACGTACACCCCGTTCGACTCCTTCGACCGCGAAGCCAGCGTCCAGACGCAGGTGGGGCGCGACGTGAGCGAGATCATCGTGGTGGTGGGCGCTTGGACCGAGCAGGCCCTGTTCCCTACGAGTCAGGAGACCTTCCCCTACAGCTACCGGGTTGGGTTCTCCAGGGAAAACATCGATTCGAATCCGGAAACCGGAGGATGCGGCTGCGCCGGTGCCGGGGACGGCGGGCCTTGGCTGCTCGGTCTGCCAGGGCTGGTGCTGGTTGCTCGCCGGCGCCGCAGGGCGTGAACTCCCGCGCCTGCCCCTGCCCCGATAGAGGGTGAGCACCCCGGGGGGACGATGCTCTGGCTCCTGCTCGCGCTGACCGCGATGGCCCACGACGGCGCGCTGCCGTGTGGAACCCCCGAGCTGTACGAGGCCCCCGACTACCGGGTCGAGCCGCCGGTGGTCTTCGCCCTCGATCGCCAGCAGCGCGACGCGTACGGCGCCCCCAACGTGCTCCTGGGCAAGCACGTGGCGGTGCGCTGGGGGGACGACACCCGGCTGACCGAGGCCGACCTGAAGGAGGTCGTCGACATCTTCGAGACCGCGTGGGAGGTCGAGTTCGGCCAGATGGGCCACGCCGAGCCCCACCGCAGCGACGAGTTCTACTTCAACGTCTACATCGGCGACACCGGCGAGGAGGTCCCGCCCGGCAAGGGGTACGGCGGCTACTACACCCGCGACGTCGAGGGCTGGCCGATGATCGTCATCGCGGAGGGCACCCTGTCGGGGTGGGACTACCGCAGCACCCTCGCTCACGAGCTGTACCACGCCGTCCAGGGCGCCTCGGGGCTGTACCGGCACGGTGCGCACAGAGCGGGCCACTGGTACTGGGAGGCCACGGCAAACTGGGCGGTGCAGGTCGTCTATCCGGACAACGACTCCCATGCGCGGCTGCTGTACGGCTACGCCTTGTTCCCCCACTTCCGGCTCGACTTCTACGATCGGCCCGACGAGGGCAAGGTCGAGGAGTACTACCAGTACGGCGCCTTCGTCTTCGCCGTGCACGTGCAGGAGGTGACCGGCGAGTGGGAGATCATCCGCGACTCCTGGGTGGACGACCGCGGCACGGAAGACCCCATCGAGACGCTCCGCATCCTGCTCGACGAGCGCGGCTACGACTTCGAGGAGGTCTGGCTCGACCACCTCGCGCGCAACGTCACCTGGGACTACCCACGCGGAGAGCTCTACCGTCAGATCATGTGGTCCATCACGGGAGCGTCCGAGTACGCGGGCCCGTTCGCCGGCGCGCTCCAGCGGTTCGGGCACGACGACTGGCGACCCGTGGCGTTCGACATGCTCCCGCGCCAGTACGGCTCGAACG
>CALATR010000665.1 GCA_937891875.1 uncultured Pseudomonadota bacterium
GCGCATCACCGACTCCGGCAGCAACGACTACCAGGGCGTCGCCGGTGGCTTCGATCTGGACGCCGTCGCCATCGTGAACGGCGAGCCCCTGGGGGACTAGCGGATCGCCGGGCCGCGAAGCAAGACCGGAGGTCCGCTAGAACGCCGAGATCGTCCCACGGAGAACGCCGAGATCGTCCCACGGAGTGGGGCGACCGAAGGGGCCGTAGCAAGACAAGCCGCGCGAATGACACCGCCACGAGAAACGCCGAAGGCGGAGGCGCCGATGAAGCTCGGCAGAGGCTCACCGCGCTGGCTTCGCAGCACAGGCTGCCAGGCGGCCTACTGCTGACGCGCGATCGCGCGAGCCCGGCGCGGGTGGGTCATCCAGGAGATCAGCGTCCGCGGACCCGACCTGGCCAGGGACGCGATCCCCGCAAAGCCGAGCAGCATCGCGCAGATCCGGCCAACGATCGCGTCGAGCGGCGTCGTGGGCTCGAACGACAGCGGCGGCACCCGCAGGCCGAGCAGGTCCACCGACCAGCCCACGACCAGCGCGGCCAGCACGATGGTCAGCCCCAGGCGCACCGCCGCCACCCGGCCCTCCCCCCGGGTGACGAGCAGACCGGCCGCGCTGGCCTGGGCAGCCGGCGCCGCGATCATCAGGGCGACGACCGCCCCAGCACTCATGCCGTGTGCACCCGCGATGGCGGCGACGGGGGTGATGCCAGCCGCTCCCCCGGGCACCGCCAGGCCGAGCAGGCTGAAGATCGGCACATGCAGCGGCGCCGGCAGGGTGAGGAACCAGCCGCTGGCCACGTAGGGCTCGGCGATCGCGGCGATCGAGATGCCGAGCACCAGCCAGGCGACGCTGCGATCGAGGGGAGCGAGCACGGCGTCGGAGAACCGCGGCACGGTGTACTGGGTCTTCGGAGGCTCGCGACGGGGGCGGTTGGTGAGCCAGTAGCCGCCCACCCAGGTGAGCACGGCCACCATGAGGCCCGCGCCGAGGACACGAGCGAGGGTCAGCCACCACCCCAGCAGCGGTGCGGTGATGAGGGCGGCCTCGAGGGTCAGCACCGGGGGCATGCCTCGCCAGGGCCGAAAGTGCCGGGGCAGGGTCCGAAGCAGGCCGAGGCCGACGTACCCGAGAAGCAAGGGAGGACCGAGGCGGGCGGCGATGTCGACCCAGGCGTCCACCGTCTGCTGGTACAGGGCCATCTCGCCGCGCTCCGGTCCGAGCAGCGTGAGCATCGACACCACCACGATGGCGATCATCGCGCCGATGACCGCCCACGGCCTGCGCTGGCGGGCCTCCCGGGGGGTCTGGTCGCGCGGGGGCTCGAAGACGATGTGCAGCAAGAAGCCCGCGACCGCCCCCTCCATCGCGCCCTGCAAGACGTCGGGCGCCCCGGCGACCGCGGGACCGCCGAGCACGTACCCGCCGACCGTGGCGACCACGAGCCAGCCGACGGTCAGCCAGGTCACCCGGAAGGCCCCATCTCGGGTCCGGCCGCGCGCGGCCATCGCCGCCACCGCGAAGCCCACCGGCAGGCGGTGCACCGCGACGGCAGCACCTCCCGAGAGCGAGCCTTCACCGCCGAACACGGCCAGTGCGGCCCCATCGAGGGCTGCGTGCACCAGCAGCAGGACCAGGCCCGTCACCTCGGCCGCGAGCACCAGCTGACCGCCGAGCCGCTCCAGCACGATGGGGATCACCGCGCCGGCCAGCCCCGCGACGATAGCGACCAGGCCGCCATGCTCGAGGGCATGGGGGATCAGCATCAGGATGCACAGGCACGCGACCAGCACGATCGAGAAGCCCTCGAAGCCCGAGCGCCACAGCTCCGCCCGGCCACCGAGGCCGGCGAGGGCGGGCCCGACGGCCAACGCCAGCAGGGCGATCACGAGCAGGACCAACGACACACGCGCTCCGAGACGCCGCGGACTAACGCAATCGCTTACGCAATCGAGTTGCAGGAGCGCGGCGGCGCAACCTAGTCCTCGGACAACAGCGCGTCGAGGTCGTCGAACAGAGCGTCGTCACCGGAGTCCATGCTCGACGCCGGCTCCCTCCGCTCGGGCTCTCGCGGGGCGCGCGAGTCCCGAGGAGCGCGCGAGTCCCGCGGCCCGCCCGAGTCGCCGAGGGGATCGCCACCACCACCACGCTTCTTGCGGCGACGGCGCTTGCGCTTGCTGCCCCCGCCACCCGCGGTGTTCTCCTCTTCGTTGGGGCGCGGACCTCCGCCCGAGCTCCGCCCGCCGGACCCGCGGCCTCCCTCGCCGATCGGCCGCGGGGGCGGTCCCTTCGTCTGGATCGGCGTGCGAGCCGGCCGGGGATCGGGCAGCCCCAGGGCGCGACGCTTCGCCTGGGCCTCGGCCTCGGCAGCCCGGATCTCGGCGACGATGGCGTCGATGTCCGCGCTGTGGTCGTCCCTGCGGTGCCTGCCGGTGAGCTTCGTCTCCGGGGTGAGGGTGCCGCGCTCGTAGTGAGCCCAGAGCTCCGGTCCGTACCGGCTCTTCTGCAGCTCCGGCGCCCAGCGGCTGAAGAAGCTCGTCAGGTTCTTCACGTCGCGCAGCAGAAGGCGCCGGGCGTTCTGGTTCGCTGCCGCGTCGATGGCCTGGGGGAAGTCGATGATGACCGGACCGTCCCGGCCCAGCAGGACGTTGAAGTCGGACAGGTCGCCGTGCACGAGACCAGCGGCCAGCATCTTGACCACCTCGTGCACCAGCATGTGGTGCATGTCCAGCGCCTCGTCGCGCTCCAGGTTCACGTCCGCGAGCCTGGGTGCGGGCCCGCCGTCCTCGCCCTGCACCAGCTCCATGACCAGCACGCCGTCGTAATAATCGAAGGGCTCGGGCACTCGGACGTCGGCTGCGCGCAGGCGGTAGATCGCGTCGACCTCCGCGGAGCGCCACGCGGCCTCGGTCTGCTCCTTGCCGTAGCGACTGCCCTTCTTCATCGCCCGCTGGTCCCGCGATCGACGAGCCTGTCGACCCTCGGTGTAGATCGCGCGGTGCTTGAAGCTGCGGTGGGCCGCTTCCTTGTAGATCTTGGCGACCCGGAGCTCGCCACCGACCTCCACCAGGAACACCTGCGCTTCCTTGCCCGACATCAGCGGACGCAGCACCGCGTCGATGATGCCTTGCTCCAGCAGGGACTGCAGTCCCTCCCGCTCTGCCATGCCTGCGCCTCCAGCACGTCGTGCACCCCGGTAACGGCCAGCGCGCGGGTCGGCAGCCAGCGAAGTCTCCGCACGGGGGATGCACGTGCGCCCTATGCTCGCGCCAGAGGAGATCCATGAGCCGCGACGATCAGGAGACCCTGCTCAGCGACGATGGCGCTACAACGCCCCCGCTCGAGCCCGGACAGTCCCTCTTCGGCGACAGCTTCGGGCGCCTCGAGCGCGGGGCACCAGAGGGCCACAGCGCCGGAGACCCGGCGTTCGAGCAGCCTTCCGCCGATCGCTACGAGATCCTCGCTGTGCTCGGCCGCGGCGGCATGGGCGAGGTCTATCGGGTCGCCGATCACGCCCTCGATCGCACGGTCGCGCTGAAGATCCTGCGGGGCACGCCCTCCAACGGCCGCATCCGGGCGTTCCGCGAGGAGGCCCGCCTGACCGCCCGCCTGCAGCACCCCGGCATCATCCCGGTGCACGACCTCGGAGTCCTGCCCGACGGACGCCTGTACTTCACCATGCGCGAGGTCCAGGGCCGCACCTTCCGCGAGACCTGCCGCGAGGTGCACGCCAACCGCGAGGCTGACGACTTCCCGGTGCGCCTGCGCCGGCTCGTCGACGCGTTCCGTCGCGCCTGCGAAGCGGTCGCCTATGCCCACGACGCTGGGGTCATCCATCGCGACATCAAGCCGACGAACCTGATGATCGGCGCCTTCGGCGAGGTGATGGTGCTGGACTGGGGTCTGGGACTGCTCGCTGATCACGCCGCCAGCGCCGCCGGGGTCGCGGTCGGCACCCCCCGCTACATGGCGCCCGAGCAGGCCCGCGGCGAGACCCTGACCTCGGCCGCGGACGTCTACGCCCTGGGCGCGACCCTGCGGGAGTTGCTCACCGGCGTGCCCCCGTGGTTCGATCTCGACGACGCGACGGACGTGCTCTCCCACGTGGCCCAGGGCCGCCTGCCTCCCCTGCCCGCGGACGCCCGGGACTCGGTGCCCGATGCCCTGCTCCAGCTGTGCGCCGACTGCCTGCTCGCCTCGCCCACCCTGCGCCCCCAGGACGCGTCGGTGCTGGTCGCCGTGCTCTCCGACTGGCTCGATGGTGCCCAGCGGCGGGAGCGCGGGCTCGCAGAGGTCGCCCGGGCAGACGCACACTTCGCGGAGGCCCGGCGCCTGAGCGCCGAAGCGAAGGACCTCGCCGCGCGGGCCGAGGTCGCCTTGGCCGCACTTCCACCGGCCGCGTCCGCAGAGGAGCGAGGACCGGCCTGGGACCTCGAGGATCTCGCGGCCAGCTGCGAACGCAAGGCACGGGCCGCTGACGTCGACGGGGAACGCACCCTGCGCGCTGCGCTCACCCACGACCCGGCGCTGCCCGAAGCCCACCAGCGCATCGCGGCGCGCGCCTTCGCCCGCCACCAGCAGCTGGAGGCCATGGGCCGCTTCGACGAGGCCAGCCGCCTCGAGCCGACGCTGCGAACCCACGGAAGAGGCAGGTTTGCTGCCTATCTACGAGGCACCGGGGCCCTCACGCTCCACACCGATCCTCCTGGCGCCACCGCCATGCTCTTCGAGTTCGTGCCTCGCCGCCGCCGCCTGCTCGCCGTCCCCGTGCGCGAGCTGGGACCTACGCCGCTGCGCGAGGTCCCCCTCGACCCGGGGAGCTACCTGGTCGAGCTGCGCCACCCCCACTGCCAGACCGTGCGCTACCCGGTTCGGATCGGACGCAACGAGCACTGGCATGGCATCCCGCCCGACAGCACCGCGCCCGAGCCGGTCCACCTGCCCCCGCCCGGCGACGGACGCGACGTGTACGTCCCCGCCGGCTGGTACACCAGCAGCTCCGACCTGCCCTGGCTCACCGTGCGGGTCCCGCGCCAGCGGATCTGGTGCGACGGCTTCTTCATGCGCCGACTGCCCGTCACCTTTGCCGAGTGGAGGCACTACCTCGACGACCTCGCGGCAGCCGGACGGCACGATGCAGCGGCCGCAGCCATTCCCCGGGCGGCAGGTCACCCGCTCCTCGGGCGCGACGCCGACGGCAGGTACCAGATCGTGCCCGACGCCGACGGCGACCTGTACGACGAACGCTGGCCTGCGCTGTTCATCACCTGGTTCCAGGCGCGAGACTTCGCAGCCTGGCAGGCTCGACGCACGGGTCTGCCCTGGCGCCTCCCCCACGAGCACGAGTTCGAGAAGGCCGCCCGGGGGGTCGACGAGCGGGGACACCCGTGGGGAGATGCCGAAGAACCCACGTTCTCGAACAACAAGGACAACCCGGCCCTGCCCCGATTGCCAGCCCCCGTGGGCGTGCCAGACACCGACTGTTCCCCCTACGGCGTCCTCGGGCTGGCCGGCGGCGCGACCACGTGGACCATGGACCCCTGGGATCCCGCCGCTGCCCCCCCGGCGGGCCGCGTGCCACAGGCCGCCCCCGAAGAAGCGACCCAGCGGGTGCACCGCGGCGGCTCCTGGACCATCAACCTGCGGATGTGCCACGCGGCCGTGCGGCTGCACATCACGCCCGCGAGCGCGCAGGTCATGACCGGGATGCGGCTGGTACGCCCACTCCAGGCCCCTCGAGTACGCTCTCGCTGACGACCCGGAGCGCGGACTGCAGTGCGCACGTGCGCGCACAGTGCGGGCCCACACCCACCCTACGGTAGAACGCCACCTTTCGGCGATAGCTACCCATCAGGCCGCGAGTGATAGTCAGTGCAGCCCGGAGGAACCATGTCTTCTCGCCTGTCCGCCTTCGCCATTCTCGCGTTCGCCCTTCCCGCTGCAGCCGGCATCACCGCCACTCCCC
>CALATR010000666.1 GCA_937891875.1 uncultured Pseudomonadota bacterium
GACGATGACGAGGGCGGGCATGAGGAACAGGATCATGATGATGGTCAGCTTCGGCGAGACCTTCGCGGCCTCTTCCTCGGCCTTGGCCATGCGCTTCTGGCGGACCAGATCGCCGTGGATCCGCAGCGCGGTGGCGATGGAGGTACCGAAGCGCTCGGCCTGGACCATCATGTTGACCAGGCTCTTGACCTCGTCGAGGCCGGTGCGATCCGCCAGGTGGCGGAAGGCCTCGAGGCGCGGGATGCCGGCGGAGACCTCGTGATTGACCAGCTGGAACTCGAGCGCGAGCTCGGGGGCGGCGGAGCGGATCTCGTCGGCGACGCGGCGGAAGGCCATGTCCAGGGCGAGACCGGCCTCGACGGAGGTGACCAGCAGGTCGAGCGCGTCGGGGAAGGGAGCCAGCAGCTTGCGGTGACGCGCCTCCACCTGGGAGTTGAGCATCATCATCGGCACGAAGTAGCCGACGCAGGCGAGGACGATGGCGCCGCCCATGATGTAGTAGATGCTGAAGTTCAGCGAGAGCAGGGGGATGCCCAGGAGCGGCAGCACGAAGACGAGGCCCACGCGGATGCCGTTGAAGATCTCGGCGGCGTTCCGGTTGCGGTAGCCGGCGTGGATCATCTTGCGTCGCAGCAGGTTGGCCTGCTCGTCGTCGGTGGGGGTGGCGAGCTTGGAGAGGCGCTCGGCGACGGCCTCGGCCAGCTTGGCCTCGCGGGCCGCCTCCAGCTCTGCCCGGCTCTTGCCGCTGGTCAGGTCCCGCAGACGATCGCCCGACGTCCGTCGGTTGCCCACCAGCGACATCACTCCGGCGGTGCCGCCCACGGCGAACACGAGCAACGCAAAGCCGGCGATGAGGATGGTGCCCATCATGTCAGACCTCCACCTGCGAGATCGAGTACATCAGGTAGCCGCCGACCGTGTACAGCAGCAGGATCGCGCCGATCATGTACATGCCCCAGGTGTCGGTCCACAGGGGCTTGAGGTACTCGGGTCGGACGAAGAAGAGCAGGAGGAACACCGCAAACGGGAGACAGCCGAGGATCAGCGCGCTGAACCGGGCCTCCGAGGTGAGCGCCTTGACCTTCGCGTGGAACAGGAAGCGGTTGCGGATGGTGTTGGAGATGGAGTTCAACACCTCGATGAGGTTGCCGCCGGTCTCGCGCTGCAGCAGGACCGAGCTGACGAACATGCGCAGCTCGAACAGGCGCGGGTTGCGGTCGAGCAGGCTCATCAGCGCCGTCCGGTAGTCACGGCCGAAGCGCACCTCCTCGAACACCCGGCCGAACTCGCCGGCGAGGGGCAGCGGCAGCTCCTCGGCGCACATCTTGAACGCGTCGGAGAGGCCCAGACCGGCCTGCAGGGAGCGCGCCATCAGGTCCAGCGCCTCGGGCAGCTGCTCCAGCAGCTTGCGGGAGCGGGCCTCGGCGCGCTGGCGGACGACGAAGTAGGGGACGAGGCCGCCGAGCAGGCCGACCAGGATCGAGGCCGGCCCGATGAAGAGGAACAGGCCCAGGCCGAGACCGCCGGAGATCAGCGAGCTGTACAGCACCAGCTGACCGACGGTCCAGTTGACCTCGGCTTCGACCAGGATGTCCTGGAGGTGCTGGCCGAGACCACCCAGGTTGCGGGCCATGGCGTCGGCGTTCAGGTCGCGGAACAGCGACTGGTGTTCCGCCTCGCTGACCGACGCGCCGAGGCGCCGGGCGAGCTTCTCCCGCTCGGCGTTCTTGCGGGAGACGTAGGACCAGTAGAAGCCCTGGCCCACACCAAAAGCGGTGGCGAAGAAGCCCGAGATCATGACGATCCAGAGCCAGCCGGGGATCATGCCGAGCATCAGACCTCCTGCTGGAAGCGGAACAGCTCGTGAGACAGGCGGATGCCGTTGGAGGCGAGCCGGTCGGTGAACTTGGGACGGACACCCGTCGCGCGGAAACGACCCTTGACCCTGCCGTTCGAGTCGACGCCGGTCTGCTCGAAGACGAAGATGTCCTGGGTCGTGATGATGCTGCCCTCCATGCCCGTCACCTCGGTGACCGAGATGATCCGGCGGGAGCCGTCGGGGAGGCGGGCCTGCTGCACGATGACGTCCAGCGCGCGGGCGATGGTCTCGCGGATGGCCTTGTCGGCCATGTTCGGCATGCCGATGCCGACCATCGTCTCGAAGCGGGCGAGGGCGTCACGGGCGGAGTTGGCGTGGACCGTGGCCAGCGAGCCATCGTGGCCGGTGTTCATGGCCTGGAGCATGTCGATGGCCTCGCCACCACGGATCTCGCCGAGGATGATGCGGTCAGGCCGCATCCGGAGGCAGTTCTTGACCAGGTCGCGCTGGGTCACCTCGCCCTTGCCCTCGATGTTGGGCGGGCGGGTCTCGAGGCGCACCACGTGGGTCTGCTGCAGCTGCAGCTCCGCCGAGTCCTCGATGGTGATGATCCGCTCGCCTTCCGGGATGAAGGAGGAGAGCACGTTCAGCAGGGTGGTCTTTCCGGAGCCCGTACCGCCGCTGATGACGGTGTTGAGCTTGGAGCGGACCGCGCCGCGGAGGACCTCGAGGATCGGGCGCGGGCACGAGCCGAACGCGACCAGATCCTCGGCGGTGATGGGCACGGTGCCGAACCGGCGGATCGAGGCCGTGGCGCCGTCGAGGGCCAGCGGCGGGATGATGGCGTTGAAGCGGGAACCATCCCGCATTCGGGCATCGACCATCGGGTTGGTCTCGTCGACCCGGCGACCGACCGCGGAGACGATGCGATCGATGATCTGCATCAGGTGGTCGTTGTCGTTGAAGGTGACGTTGGTCTTGACCAGCTTGCCCTTGCGCTCGACGAAGACCGTGAACGGCCCGTTGATCATGATGTCGCTGATCTCGGGGTCGCGGAGCAGGGGCTCCAGCGGGCCGAGGCCCAGGATGTTGTCGAGGATCTCCTCGACCAGGCGCTCGCGCTCGAGGCGGTTGAGCGGGAGGTTCCGGGCCTCCACGCGCTCCGTGAGGGTGACCCGCAGACGCTGCTGCAGCTCCTCGCGGGGCGTGTTGCCGACCTGCTCGAAGTCGAGGCTCTCGAGCAGCTCGTTGTGGAGATCTGCCTTGATGCGCTCGAACTCGGCAGTGCTGGTGCCGGTCCGGGGAGCTCCCGCGCCGCCGCGAGCGGCAGGGCGTCCTCCCTGGGAACCACGAACGCGATCGATGAGCCTGGAACCACCCATGTCTTACTGTCCTCGTCCGAAGAGTCCGAAGAAGAAGCCGCCGCCCTCGCTCTCCTTGTCGTGCTTCACCGCCTCTTCCTCGTCCGTCACGACGGCGACGAGGGCCGAGATGTCGCGGGCGACGTCGGCCTTGCGGTTCACGTCTCGGACCAGCTTGCCCTCGTTGAAGGCCTCTCCGACGACGCGGGGGTCGTCGGCGATGGTCGCGGAGACGGAGAGCCCGAGGTTGGACTCGATGTCGGGGAGCGTGACGTAGGCGGCCTTGTGGTAGCGATTGACGATGAGTCGGATGCGGTCCTTCTCGATGCCGAGCGAGCTCATGAGTCGCGTGCGGCGGAAGGCGTCCCGGACCGAGATGACCGTGGGCTCGGTGACGAGCAGGATCATGTCGGAGACCTGCAGGGCCATCGTCACCGCGTCGTCGAGGCCGGCGCCGCAGTCGACCAGCACGAACTGGTAGGCCTGGGCGGCGGTGGACAGCACCGCGTAGACATCGTCCCCGGTGTACTCCAGGCCGGCCTGCGGATCGCTGGGCTGGCAGAGCACATGGGTCTTGCTCTGGTGCACGGCCGTCGCGCCCTGGAGCATGCGCTCGTCGAGGCGGTGGGCCCGCGGGAGCACGGTGGTGAGGTCCTCGGACGGGGACAGGTCCAGGACCGAGGCGAGGTCGCCCATGGCCATGTCCATGTCCACGGCGAGCACCCGGTGGATGCCGGCGAGCTCGGCGGCGACGTGGCCGGTGAGCATCGTCGTGCCGACGCCTCCCTTCGCGCCGACGAAGGACACGACCATGCCGGCCTCTTCGTCCTCGGCGACGGAGTAGGCCGCGTCCTTGACCACCTGGCGCAGGCGCTGGCCGTCGCCGGGCAGGACCACGAACTCCTTGTAGCCGACGCGCATCGCGGAGAGGATGACCTCTGCGCTGCTCTGGTCGGCCAGAGCCACGAGCGTGGCCGTCGGATGCTCGCGGGTCAGCGCCTGGGCGATGGCCAACGGGGCGTCGTTACCCTGGGAGAAACTGACGATTACGACGTCGGGGTGGTTCCGCTGGACGCTCGAGATGGCGTCCCCGAACCCGACGGGGCTCGAGGGCAGGACCGCCTCTCCAACGAGCGTCTCGCGAACACGCCCCATCTCCTCCATCGTCAAGCCGACGAGGACGACCGAAGCCGCGGTGCTGGAGGAACCAATGCTGCGCAACGTGGGCTCCTAGCGCTGCAGTCCGACGCTGCCGGCAGGCTCCGCAGTGCGGGAGCCAGGACGGCGGTCGAGACCGAGCAGGTAGAACTGCAGGTCGTTGGTGTTGTTGTCCTCGGCGGTGCCGGGGGCCGCGGGGACCTCACCGGGGCCGAGGGGCCGGACCAGCCGCGGGGTCACGAAGATCATGATCTCGCGCTCCTCGCGGAAGTGCCGGACGTAACGGAAGAGGGTGCCGATGATCGGGATGTCGCCGAGCAGCGGGAACTGGGCCTTCTGGTACTGGGTCTGCTCGTAGAGCAGGCCGGCCATGGCAAACGTCATGCCCGAGGCGATCCGCAGGTGGCTGCGGCTCGACTGGGAGATGAAGCCCGGGACCTCGAGGCCGGCGATGCGGCTCGTGTTGCTGTAGTCGACGTCGGAGATCTCGACGAAGACGCGCAGGTCGATGACGTCGCCCGCGAGGACCGTGGGCACGAAGGACATGCGCACGCCGTAGGGCTGCAGGCGGACCTGGATGGCGCCGAGGCCGGCCGCGCCGGGGATCGGGATGCGGCCACCGGACAGGAACTCGCCCTGCTGGCCGGAGAGCACCACCATGGTGGGCTGGGCCAGGGTCTTGGTGAGGCGGTAGTCGTCGGTGATGGCGAAGATGGCCGCGGCATCGATCGGGCGGGTGAAGGCGCCGATGATGTCGAAGCCGCCCGCGACCGGGTTCGTGACGATCTCGTTGCCGGTCACCTGGTCGACGATGGGCCGGACGCTGACGCTGTTCGGGCCGTCGACCGCGACGAAGCCGAGGTTGTTGCCCCACCACAAGTTGATGCCGATCTCGCGCAGGCCGGAGCGGGAGGCCTCGGCGAACACGACCTCGAGCTGGACCTGGTGGTCGCCCCGCACGCTCATCAGGTTGACGAACTCGGGGTCGAAGATCCGGGCCACGAGCGACACCTGCTCCAGCGTGTCGAGGTCATCGACGGCGCCCTGGAGCACGATGTGGTCGTTCAGCGGGTAGACGCGGGGGGGCTCGCCCTCGACCATGCCGTCGATGAGACGGATGAGGTCGGAGAGGTCGCGGTGCACGGTCACCTCATAGGTGATCGGGCGGGTGCGGCCTTCCATGGTGACGATCAGGTCGGTGCTGCCGACGTTCACGCCCTGGATCTGGTAGCGGCTCGCCGACGCGAGCTGCTGCACGCGCGCGACTTGCGGGTTCGTGATGGCGATCGCCGTCACGCGCCCGGAGAATTCCTTGACCTTGCTCTTTCCGAGCTCGATTTCGATCCAGTTCTCGTCGTCCTGGGCCTGGGCAGCGTCGGGGACGCCGAGGGTCAGGAGGATCAGGAACGCTGCGACAAGGGCGGAAAGCACCTTCATGTCAGTGCGCCTCTCGCTGGGGTGGTGGCCGATACTAGCGAACGTGGACGAGCATACGGCGGGTGAACGCGCCGGGTGTCCTCGGCCTACGGAGTGGAGTCAGTGTCATCATCGGGGTTCTCGACGTCGCGGACGCTCGCCCCCTCGATGATGCGGGTCGTGGTGCTGTTGGGGTCGGGCTGCGGCTTCACGACCTGCCCGGCGCCAGGGGAACGATCGGGCTGCTTGGCGACCTCGGCGACGGTGAAGCGCTTGTTGGCCGCGCCGATGAACTCACCGGGCGCGACGCCGTGCACTTCCTGCTTCGTGACATCCACGTGGTTGCGCAGGGTCAGGGTGACCTTGCCGGTGCGATTGGCGTGGGTCACGAGCTGCGCCTCCTTCGGAGTCAGCGCGAGGGTCACGGACGGCGCGTCGATCGCGCGGCGCGAGCCTTCGTCCAGCAGCGCCATGCGCTCGCCGACGGCGAGGACCAGCTTCGACTGGAGCAGGGTCTTGGTGTGCTGCCCGCCCTTCTCCTGGTCGTTGCCGGTGAAGATGATGTCGACGTAGTCGCCGGGGTTGATGAAGCCCGCGACCGCGGCTGCGCCCCGGAGCTCCACCTGCAGCGCGCGCTGGCCCTTGGGGATGAGCGCGTTCAGGCCGGTGCCTGCCTGCGGATCC
>CALATR010000667.1 GCA_937891875.1 uncultured Pseudomonadota bacterium
CAGCGCGCGGGCCTCGCGACTCCCGCTGGCGAGCAGGACCCGCCACTCGCGCTCGAGGGTGCGGGACAGGGCGCGGCGCACGTTGCGGTCGTCGTCGATCAGCAGGAGCGTGCCGTGGTGGCGCTGGGTGGCGCTCCCCGGGGAGTTGGCGTTCTCCGGCTGCGGGTGGTGACGGCGCGCCGGAGCCGACGAGGGCGAGCGGATCGGCGCGCGCTCGGCGTCCGACGGGGCGTACTGCAGGGCGATGACCATGCGGGCGCCGCCCAGCTCGCTGTTCTGCTCCGCCCACAGATCGCCGCCCATGGACTGGAGCTTCGACCGGGAGATGGGCAGACCCAGTCCGGTGCCCTTGCCGGCCGGCTTGGTGGTCACGAAGGTCTCGAACACGCGGTCCTCGGCGCCCTTCGGGATGCCTGGACCGTCGTCGTCGACGTAGATCAGCACCTTGTGTGCGGTCAGGGTGGCGTGGACCAGGACCTTGCCGCGGCCCCGACGCTCGGTGGCGTGGGACGAGTTGGTCAGCAGGTTGGCGAGCACCTCGACCAGCAGGTTCTGGTTGCAGGACACCACCACGGGCGGGATGGCGCCCTCGACCAGCTGCAGGCTCTTGAGGCCCATGCGCGCACTGCGCATGCTGGCCCGGAGGAGGGGCTTGAGGTCGTACGCGGCGACCTCGGAGACGTTGGTTCCGCGCAGGCGCGACACGTCGTGGGCGATCTGCTCGATGCGGCGCAGGGAGACCTCGATGTCCTCGAGCAGGGCCAGGTCGCCGGTTCGCCGGGCGGTGTCCAGATCGGTGAACGCGGCCTGCAGCGGGTTCTTGATCTCGTGGGCGATGCCGGTGGCCACGCGGCCCAGCGTCGCCCACTTCTCCTGCAGGACCATCTTGTCCTGCTGCTGCAGCAGCTCCTCCTCCCGCCGGGTGAGCATGAGCTCCTGGCGCGCGGACTGCTGCTCCAGCCGGTGGGTCAGCCCGGCCAGCTTCTCCTTGTCGGTCCACATCGTCCGCCAGTGGGAGATCTGGATGTGACCGAAGTAGAACGCCGCTCCGAGGCCGATCGCCACCAGGGGCAGCTCCAGGAGCGCCGGCTGGTTGATCAGCAGGATGACGCCCGCGTGCACGAGCAGGGTCAGGGCGCGCGACACCTGACGGGTCGGCAGGAGCAGCGCCATGAGCACCGAGGCGAGGAGCGGGACCGAGAAGGCGTTCGGCCCGACCGGCACGGCGGCGGAGGCGACGGCACAGACACCGATGCCGATGGCGAGCGCCTCGGCGAGGCTCTCCCGCAGCGCTCGGGGCAGCAGGCTGGCGACGGCGCCGATGACGACGGTCGCGGCGGGCACGGGCCAGGTCTCCGGCGACAGTGGGATCGACAGCGCGGCGGCGAGAGCCAGGGCCAGGCCACCGATCCGCACGCGCACGGCCAGCTCGCTCCGCAAGGACTCTTCGAAAGTCCGCTTGGGAGGCTCTTTCGGCAGCTCCGGCTCCGGGTTCTCGAACCTGGGCCGGGCGTGTACCGCGGTGGGTTCCGCGTCCACGGGCACTCCGAGTTGGCTGGATCGCAGGCCGTCGTGGGCTCGATCGGCTCGATGACGCGCCGCTTGAGGGCGAACGCGCACACGTGCATTACGATCGCAGAATCGGAGGGTGCGTGCGGGTTGCCGCGGTGCAGTTTCGAGGAGATCGGGCTGACCTCGATGGTCGTCGGGCGGCGCTGGCCCGGTGGGTGTGGGGCGCAGGGCCGGGTACCGATGTGGTCGTGTGTCCTGAGCTCGCCGTGTCCGGGTACGTGTTCGAGGACCCGACCGACGCGGGGCGCGTGGCCGAGGCGCCGACCGGTCCGACCTTCCAGGCGCTCGCTCCGGTGGCCCGGGCGCTGGGCACGTTCGTCGTGTGCGGCTTCGTCGAGCGCGATCAGGATCGCCTGTTCAACAGCGCGATGGTCATCGATCCGGCGGGCGAGCTGGCCTTCGTCTACCGCAAGACCCTGCTGTACGAGCTCGACGAGCACTGGGCCACGCCTGGCGACAGCGGCTACGCCACCTTCGTCACCGACCGCGGCGACTTCACCGTCGGGATCTGCATGGACCTCAACGACCCGGGGATGATCGGCTTCGTCGAGCGATCCGCACCGCGGGTCCTGGCCTTTCCGACGAACTGGCTCGAGGAGGGCAGCGACGTCTGGACCTACTGGGCCTGGCGCATGGACACCACCCGCACCGCCCTGGTCGCCGCGAACACCTGGGGCGAGGAGCGCGGCGTCGCCTTCTCCGGGCGGTCGGCGATCCTGCAGCGCCGCGAGCGCACCGGCGGCCGGCGCTGGTGGGTGCTCGCCGCGGGGGAACAGACCGGAGATGCGCTCCTGCACGCGGAGCTCGACGCGCCGCGCCCGACCCCGGCGGACCTCGTCTCCAGCTGACGCCGCACGCTACGGTCGCCGCTCCAGGTCCTCCAGCTGGGCCTCCAGCGCGTCCAGGCGCTCGCGCAGGCGCTCCAGATCGTCCTTCGCCGGGGGCTCGGCGGGCTTGCCCGACCGGGTGCGGATGTCGCGCGCGGCGTCGCGAGCGCTGTCCCGCAGGTCCACCAGGGTGGTCTGTGCGGCAAACGCCTGCAGTCGCCGAGCGGCCGCGTCATCGCCGATGTGGCCGAGCACCCGGATGGCGTGCTGGCGGACGCGAACATCGTCGCTGCCCAGCAGGGGCTCGATCGCCCGGGACGCCCGCCTGCGCAGGGAGTCGTTGTCTGGAAGACGACCGATCAACGACCACAATCCCATGGCAGCCGCCTGGCGCGTGGACCGGGGCTCGCGGGTGTCCAGGGCGGCGATCAGCGTGCGCTCGACCTTGGCCGCGCCGTGCTGGCCGAGGACCCCCAGGGCGGCATCACGGACCGGGCGCACGTCCCGCAGGGCCGCCTGGGCGCGGCGCAGGGCGCGGTCCTCGTCGAGGTTGGCGAGGGCCCGCACGGCGGCGGCGCGGACCTTCGCGTGGGGATCCCGCTGGGCCATGCGATCGAGCCGGTCGACCTGGGGCGGGTCGGGGACCTGCCGGCCGAGCCCCTGGGCGACGTGCTCGCGGATCTCGGGCAGGGGGTGGTCGGACAGCTCCAGGAGCGCGTCGATCGCCGCGTCGTCGTGGCGGTGCGCCAGGCTGTCGGCCGCCTGGGATCGGATCGCCCGGTCGAGGGTGTCGTCGTCGATGATCCCGCGCAGGGCGGCGACGTCTTCCTCCCCACCGTCCGTCTTGCGCAGGGCGTGCACCGCGGTCAGGCGGGCGTGCCAGCTCTCGCTGCCGGCCAGGGTGGCGCGCCACTCCGCCGGGGACAGGGTCTGGTCCCACTCGGCGATCACGCCGTGGTCGGGATCGACCAGGACCCACAGCACCTCGCCCGGCACGTCGAGCACCACCTGGGTCTCGCCCCCGCCCAGCCAGGCGGTGTGCCGGGTGACGCCGTCCGCAGTGCCGACCTCGACCTGCACCGGGGCTTGCCAGGGGGGCAGGCCCTCGACCGCGTCCTGGCGCATGCTGACGGTGAGACTGGTCGTGCCGTCGTCCTTCGGGGCGGCGCGGTGGGAGACGTGCACGACCGGGGTGCCGCCGCGGTGGACCCAGCCGTCGAAGAGCCAGCCCAGGTGCTCGCCGCTGACGTCCTCCATGGCGCGGCGCAGATCGTCGGACTCGACCAGCCGACCCTGGTTGAGGTGGACGTAGCGCTGGATGCCCGCGTCGAAGGTCGGGCGACCCAGGTAGACCTCGAGCATGCGCAGCACCCCGCCGCCGCGGTTGTAGACGTTGGTGCTGGGCGGGGCCTTTTCAGCACCTGGCGACCAGGCGCGCAGGGCGAGGGGATGGGCCTGCTGCAGGGCGGCCCGGAAGGAGCCCTTCCAGCGAGCCGCGGCGTAGCCCTCGCCGTAGGCGTGCTCCATCCAGCGGTGGGTCCAGTAGGAGGCAAAGCCCTCGTTCAACCAGAGCTCTCGCCAGCCGTAGCACGTGAGCAGATCGCCGAACCACTGGTGGGCGAGCTCGTGAGCGACGATGGACTCGGTGTGGCGGGGGTCGTCCCACGGGTCGGCCGCCAGCACGCCGTCCGCGAGGATCGTGGCCGACGCGTTCTCCATGCCGCCGTACATGAAGCCCTGCACGGCCACCTGGCGGTAGGTCGGGTACGGGTACGGTGTGCCCAGCGTCGCGTCGAACCAGGCGAGCATCGGCACGGCGCGGTCGAGGGAGGTCGTCAGCGCCCCGTCCGGCAGGTCCTCCCGACCCAGCGCGCTCATCGGCACCCGCGGCGACGCCCCGTCCACCTCGGTGAAGTCGACCTGGCGGTACTCGCCCGCCGCGAGCATGACCAGGTAGTTCACGATCTCCTGGTCGAGGGTGTACGACCAGGTCGTGCGGCCGTCCTCGCCCGCGCGCTTGTCCTTCAACAGCCCGTTGGCCACGGCTACGAGGTCGTCGTCCACGGTCACGTCGACCGCGAGGGTGAAGCGGTCGGACGGGTGGTCCCAGCTGGGGAACCAGTAGCGGTTGTCCTCGCCCTCGCCCTGGGTCCAGACCTCGGCGACCGTCGCGCTGTCGCGGCCCGGCCGGCGGAAGTGCAGGCCCAGCTCGGGCTCGGCGGTGTAGTCGATGACGACCTCGTGCTTCACCCCGGGCGCCACGGCCACGTCGATCCAGTCCGCGCCCACCACGAACGTCGCGGGCTCCCCGTCGACGGTGACCCGCTGGATGTCGAGCCCGACCTGGTGCAGGCGGAGGTGGGAGCGCTCTCGGGGCAGGGGCTCGATGCGGTGGGTCGTGCGGCCGACGATGCGCTTGGCGTCGATGTCGATGTCGACTTCGAGGTGCAGGTGGCTCACGTCCCAGGACCGCACCGGCATCACGTCGCCCGGCGCATCTCCGGTGGGGAATGGAGGTGCGGATGTTCCGGCGAGGGAGAGCGGCAGCCACAGCAGCCAGGGAGTCACGGGGCCTCCAGGGTCGTCGAGCCTACCCGAGGCGCGTGTCGCCCGTGAAGAGTGCGTCAGGAGCGGCAAGACCCGCCGACATGACGGTGTAGATTGCCGCCCTCGGAGGCCCCCATGCTGCTGCTCCTGTCGTCCCTCGCGTTCGCTGGCTACGGCGACGCCGTCGGCGGCCTGCCCAGCCCCGCGGAGCGCGAGCTGGTCTTGTGGACGAACGCCGCCCGCGTCGCGCCCGAGCGCTTCAAGGACGAGTACAAGGCGGGAGGATGCAGCTTCGACGTGGACTTCACGGAGACGGAGCGCACGGCCCAGGACCCGGTGCGCTGGAACCCCGACCTCAACGAGGCGGCGCGGTTCCACAGCGTCGACATGGCCGACAACGACTGGTTCAACCACTCCAGCTCCGACGGCACGCCGATGAACCAGCGGGTGGCCCGCTACTACGATCACCCCGCCAGCGAGAACATCGCCTGGGGCTACCCCGACGTGTACACCGCGGTGTTCGAGGGCTGGATGTGCTCGGAGACCGGCCACCGCGGCAACATCATGAAGCCGGACTGGGACGAGCTCGGCACCGGCATCAAGGGCGTCTACTACACCCAGAACTTCGGCAAGGCCGGCATCGAGCGGCACCCCGTGGGCGTCGGCATGCACTTCCTGTCGGGCAACCTGGTCCGCTTCCGGGCCGAGGTGTTCGACGAGGGTGGGGTCGCTCCGGACCGGGTCGACGTCGTCTGGAACGGCGAACACGGCAGCATGAACCTGGAGTATGGCGTTCCGGCCCGCGGCGTCTACCTCACGTCCCGTGACCTCGCTCAGGCGCTCGAGACCGAGGAGCCCGGCTGCTACGAGTACTACTTCGAGGCGGCGTGGGGCGAGACCACCGCGCGGTTCCCCGAGACCGGCAGCTACGGCTGGGGGGACTGCACCTTCGCCGATGGTGACGCCAAGTGGCTGGCCCGCCAGCTCGAGCCCGACGAGGGCGGCGGCTGCTCCTCGGTCGGTGCGCCTGCGGGCCTCGTGGCGACCTTCGCCGGCCTGCTGGTGCTCGCCCGCCGTCGCCGCGAGGACTGATCCGCTCCACGGCTCGGCCTGTCCGCGCCCTGCCTCGGCCTCGACGTCGAAGACGGAGGTTGAGGGTGGGGAGACGGCAAGAGGCCAATTCCTCTTGCCGCCCCCCCGGGTGCCGACGGTGGGATGGGGCACGGACGAACAACCGTCGACGCCCTAGGTCATTGCAGGGCTCGTGCCAGTTCTTCGATCGCGTCTATGACGCGGTCATCGTGGGGTGGGTCCCGGTACCGGACGGACTGGGCGACAGAGCGTGACACCCATGTCGGGTCGCTCTTGACGCGTCAAGCAATCAGTCGGGATGCTCGGGCGGACGTGTCACCGTGCCATCGGATCCTTCAGGTGCCGGTGGAGATCCGGTGCGCAGCTGCTGCAGGACGCGGTCGGCGGGAAAGCGAGCGTCGTCGTAGCGCTCCACCAGGCGGCCCTCGCGGTCGAGGACCCAGGTCCGCAGCGAGTGCAGGATCTCCTCGCCCACGCCGGTGTCGATGGTCAGTGCGGCGCGGCGGGACAGGGTCTGCAGCTGGGCCTCGTCGGGGCGGGCGAAGCGCCAGATCGCGGCGTCCGCACCGGCCTTCTCGGCGTAGGCCGTGAGGACCTCGGGGGTGTCGTGGGCCGGATCGATGGTGACGCTGATCAGGGTGGCCTCGCCTGCGGACAGCTCGCCCTGGAGCGCCTGCATGCGGCTCGTGATGGCCGGGCAGAAGTCCGGGCGGGGGCAGCGCGTGTAGATGAACGTGACCAGGACCGGTCCGGACTGGCCGTGCCCGACAGTGAGGGTGCTGCCGTCGGACAGGGTGAGGGTGGTCGCGGGCAGCACCTGGCCCGGGCGGAGGGGTGCGACGTCGGAGGCGGCCGGCGCAGGATCAGGCTGCTTGGCGGGCTTTCGGGCACCGGGCTTGTTGTGCTCCCGGACGTCCGCCAGGTACCAGCCGGCGTCCTCGGCGATGAGGCGGGCATACACGGTGTCCCCGGGCTCGAGGCCGTCGAGCAGGCTGGGGTCCTTGACCGTGAAGGGCATGGTCATCTCCGGCATCAGGCCGGGGACCTCGTGGTGGTCGAGCACGACCTCGGACGGCGGGCGCACCTCGACGACGGTTCCCTCGACGATGTAGGCGTTGGAACCCCAGCATCCCGCGAGCAGGACCAGGCCGGGCAGCAGCCTTGGCATGCAACCTCCGTGAAGCGGGCGTCCTAACGCCGGTCCGCGACCTCCGCCGAGCCACGCTTTGTCGCACCCTCACGGAGCTGGCGACGCAGGCGGGCCAGGCGCTCCCGGGCCGGCCCGAGGCGCGGAGCCTCTTCGGCGTTGCCGTACCGGACCTCGTAGTGGAGCCAGGCCAGCTCCTCCAGGGTGGCGCCGGCGTCGGGGAGGCGGTCGCCGAGCCAGCGCGCGGCCTCGACCGGAGGCAGGGCGGCGGGCACCTCGAGGCCCTCCCGGGCGACGGCCAGGCGGGCGCGGTGGTGGATCCGGGCGAGGGCACCGCGCGGACGGGGTGGGCGCTCCCCCGCCAGGCGCCGACCGAGGCGGCGCAGGACGGACAGGGCGATCCAGCCCGCTCCTCCGATCACGGCCAGCACGAGGATCAGGCCCAGCCAGGGCACCGCGTCCCCGGGCGTGCTGCCGGTCACTCGGCTCTGCACCCACCACCCCGCCGACCGCACCAGCGCCACCTGGGCCGCCCCGTCGTAGGCGAGCACCCGCCCGGTCCACCACGTGTCGACGGCGTCGGTGACCTGGGACCAGGCGGTGCCCTCGGGCGGACGGGAGCCGCCGGGGGTCGGGTCGATGCGGTGCCAGACGCCCTCGAGGTCGCGGTACTCGACCCAGCTGTGGGCGTTCCCCTGGCGCGCCAGCCAGTAGCCGCCGATCCCGCTGTACTCGGGCCGGGCGTAGCCGTTCACCACCCGGCTGGGGTGACCGGACGCGCGCAGGAGCACGGCCTCGGCGGTGGCGAAGTACTCGCAGTGCCCGGTCCGACGCTCGAAGAGGAAGGTCTCGAGCGGGTTCTCGGCCTGCGCGTCCCGCGGGGCGTAGGTGTAGGTCGCGTTCTGGAGCAGCCACGCCTCGATCGCACGCGCGGCGGTCGCGGCGTCGTCTTCCGCCGAGACCAGCTCCCCGGCCAGCGCCCCGATCCGCGGGTCGAGGTCGTCCGGCAGGGCGATCCAGCGGCCCGCGGGGCTGGGGTCCACCTGTCGGTCCACGGTCCAGGCGGTGTAGGTGATCCGGCGGGGGCTGCCCTGCAGGCGCCAGGTGCCGGCGGCGTCGGGCACGAAGGGCGCGCTGGTGTTCGTGATCGCGGCGATGCGTCCGGGCGCGAAGGCCACCCCGCCAGCGAGCGCGTCCTGCACGACGTCGACCCGGGTGGCGCCGGGCGGGGGCTCGGCCGGGGCGACAGCGTCGGGCACGGTGGCGGACCAGGTGCGCCCGTCGAAGCGGTCGAGCACGATGCCGCGGAGGTAGCGGGGCTCGGGAGCGCCGGTGGGCGCGGTCAGGCGCAGCACGGCGGTGGTGTCGTCGAGCAGCTCGCCGACGTCGCCGATGGTGACCTCGTCCGCGAACCCGATGCGGCCGGCGCTCGCATCGTCGCGACCCAGATCGGCGCCTCGGAGGCGGGGCAGGGCGACGAAGAGCAGGGCCGCGCCGAGCACGACCAGCACGGACAGCGAGCCCAGGTGGGAGCGGACGATCGGGCTCTCGCGGCTGCGGCGGTGGCCGACCCGGGCGAGGAACGTGAGCACGCCCAGGGGGGCGACGGCGCCGATCCAGGCGACCGCGGCGAGCCCGACCAGCGGCGCCGGGTCCAGCGTCGAGGCGAGCACGATCATCAGCAGGGCGAGCACGGCGCTGGCGCGATCGTCGCCGGGGCCGGAGCGGGCGAAGCGGCGCACCACCTGCAGGCCCAGG
>CALATR010000668.1 GCA_937891875.1 uncultured Pseudomonadota bacterium
AAGAGCTGCCACCTCGGTCGGCTCCTCAAATGTGACGTCTACGTAGACCGTACACGGTCGTTGCGGCAGCGCGTACACGGGATCCGATACGTCGCAGGAGATACGCTGCATCGGCAAAGCGGCCTTGCGCGGAGTGGGCGACACCCGCGCCGCCTTCTTCGTCTCGCTGGTCATGAACCTGCTCAACGCGCTCTTCAACTACGGGCTCATCCTCGGCAACTTCGGCCTGCCCGCCCTGGGCATCCAGGGTGCGGCGCTCGGCACCATCGCCGCCCAGGCCGTCGCGGTAGTCATGATGATCGCCTGGCTGCGCCGAGGGCATCTGCCGGGCATGTCGCCGCGCCTGCGCCTGGTCGCGATCGACTGGACGCTCACCCGCGACCTCTTCCGCGTGGGCTGGCCCGCCGCGGCCGACATGCTGGTGCTCAACGCCGCGTTCCTCTCGGTCATCGGCATGCTCGGCCGCATCGATCAGGCCGCGGTCGCCGCCCACGGGGTCGGACTGCGCATCCAGGCGATCGCGTTCGTGCCGGGGATGAGCATCGCCCAGGCCCTGGGCGCGATGGTCGGCAACGCGCTGGGGGCGGAGAAGGTCCAGGAGGCACGGCGGGTCATGTGGGTGGGCACGACCATGTGCTTTGGCCTCATGACCCCGCTCGGCTTCCTGCTGATCGGCCTGGGCGGCACGATCGTCACCTGGTTCGGCATCCAGACCGGCACGCCCATGCACGGCTTCGCCATCGACTGGATGCAGCTGCTGGGCTGGTCCATGCCCTTCGTGTCCATCTACATCGGCATCTCGGGCCTGCTTCAGGGCGCCGGATACACAAGGGCCAACCTCATCATCAACGCGGCCACCACCTTCGTCATCCAGATCCCGCTGTCGGCGGTGCTGGGCTTCGCCCTGGGCCTGGGTGCCTGGGGCGTGTGGGCGGCCTTCCCGCTCACCTTCATGGCCAAGATGCTCTGGGGCTACGCCGAGTATCGCCGCGACCGCTGGGTGAAGACCGGAGCGAGGGCCTGACGGGGTGGGCCCTCAGCCTCCCTCCACCCCCAGCCGGCTCGCGAGCCCGGACAGCCGCTCGGCCAGGCTCGCGGTGCGCTCCGCGTCGTGCTCGAGGAAGCTCGCCGCCTGACCCAGCCAGGGCAGGATCTCGGGCTGGGTCAGACTGTACATGGCCCTGCGACCCTCCCGGCGGGACGACACCAGGTGGTGGGCGCGGAGCAGGGCGAGGTGCTGCGAGGTGCGCGGCTGCGACAGGCCCACCGTGTCGGCGAGGCTGGCCACGTCGTGCTCGCCGTCGCCCATGGCCAGGAGCAGGCGGAGCCGGTCGGGGTGGGAGACCGCGCCGAGCAGATCGGCGAGCGCCTCCATGGGATCGGGTGGGTACACATCTCCTCCGAGGTCAGTAGAACGCGAGCGCCCAGGCCGTGCTCGTCGCCACGCCCGCAACGGACGCGAGGAGCACCGCCGCGAGGCTGGCGAAGGTGGCGAGCTGCTGCCCCCGGCGGGTCAGGAGCGCACCGCACAGCGACACCCCGGACGCGGCGACGAGGCCGACCCACGCGGAGCTCTGCAGCCCGTCCAGCACGGCGAGCGCCGCACGGAGCGCCTCCTGCTTCTCCGCGACGGGCAGCCGCGCGACGACCACGAACTGCTCGATCGCGAGACCGCCGACGGTCATGACGTCGAGGCCAGCCACCGCGAGGGGCAAGGCCAGGGCGACCAGGGTGGCGAGCTGTCGTCCGGGTCCCTTGCGGTGCGCGGCGATGAGCGCCCACACGCTGATCGCCGCGGCGAGCCCGTAGCCGCCGACCCGAACCGCGGTGAGCAGCGCGGGGTGGGCGCCAAGAGAGACGGTGGCGACCATCACCAGGCCGAGGCCCAGGGCGGTGGCGATCCCGCCCAGCAGCCAGCGCGGTCGCTCCCCGCGGACCGTGAGCGCGAGCGAGCCGCCGAGCAGGCCCACCGCACCGAGGGCGGCGATGGCTCCGGACCAGACCTGGGTGGCGAGCACCCGCGACAGCATGTCGGCGATGAAGCGCTGCTTCTCGGGGTTGGGAACGTCGACCGTGTACGTGAGGGCGTGGTCGTACTGCCACGTGCTCGCCCAGGTCGAGAACAGCAGCGGCAGCAGCAGGACGACCGTGAGCGGGAGGACGGGCACCGGCTCTCCCCGGTGGACGCGATGCAGCGAGACCGCGACCGCACCGAGGACGAGCACGAGGAAGGTGGCGAGGACGCCGCCGTTGAGCGGCCCGAGATGGACGAGGGTGTTCAGGGCGTTCATCTTCGACCTCACCAGCGCAGGGGGAGGGTCCAGTGCATGGACCAGGACAGACCGAGGGCGGCGATGAGCACGACCGCGCCGAGGGCAGCGGCGGCAGCGGCGGCGTGGGGCTTCTCCCTGCGCCAGGCGACCGCCGGACCGAGCAGCGACATGACCGCGGACAGGCCGAGGCCGACGAAGGCGGACACGTGCATGCCGTCCAGCGCCTGCACCGCCTGGGCCATCAGCTCGGCCTTCTGCGGCGGTGCGGTCACGGCGACCTCGGAGATCCGGATGTAGGCGATGCTGCCCAGGGTCGTGAGGTCCGCGCCGACCACCACGAGGGGCAGGACGACCGCGGCCAGGGTGGCGAGCTGTACGCCGGGCCCCCGCCGGTGGGCCGAGACCAGCGCCGCGACAGCCACCGCGGCGACGACGGCATAGGCACCGACCCGGACCCCGGTCACGACGGCGGGCCACGCGGACATGGACACCGCAGCCGCCGAGACCATCATGATCCCGAGTGAAGCGGCGATCCCACCGACGAGCCACCGCGGGCGCTCCCCGCGCACGGTCAGGCCGACCGCCCCGCCGAGCACCCCGAGCCCGCCGAGCACGACGGCGAGTCCGGCGTAGGTCTGGGTGGCGACGGTGCGGGCGAGGATCATCGCCATGAAGGTCTGGCGGTAGAGGTAGCGGGGCTCGTTCATGGCCCAGTCCATGCCGGAGTCGTGCTGCCAGGTGCTGGACCAGGTGACGAGCGCGAGCGGCAGCAGCAGCGCCACCGCGACCCCGACGACGGCCACGGGCTCACCCCGGTGCACCTTGCGCAGCGAGAGCACGGCGACGACGGACATGGCGACGCAGAGCAGCAGCAGCAGGCCCCCGTTGAGAGGACCCATGTCGAACGGACTGATCATCACGACCTCCTTGTCTTACCACATCCACATATTCATTTATATGAATGTGTCAAGGAGTCGGGAGACGATGGAGGTTGGGGAGGGGCGATCGTGCCGCTGGCCTGCGCACCGGCGCCGCGAGCGCGATGGAGGGAGTGGCGGG
>CALATR010000669.1 GCA_937891875.1 uncultured Pseudomonadota bacterium
CCAAGGCGAAGGCCTGGGACGCGAGCTTCCGCGCGTGGGTGGGATCGGACGACGAGCGCCGCGCTCGGGTCGAGGAGGCCTACAACCGCCAGTTCAAGGGCTACGTCGCGCCGACCTACCCGTCGGAGCCGCTGGCCATCGCCCGCTGGGTGAAGGACGGGATCCGACTGCACCCACATCAGGTCGCCGGTGCCCGTCGACTGCTCGCCAACCGGGGCGGGCTACTCGCCTTCGATGTGGGCGTCGGCAAGACCTACACCGGCATCGCGACGCTCGCGCGGGCCCGGCAGGAGGGCTGGTGTCGTCGTCCGGTCATCCTCGTGCCCAACTCCATCGTGTGGAAGTGGGAGGCCGACATCCGCCGGGTGCTGCCCGACTACCGGGTCGCGGTGATCGGCTCCAAGCGCAAGGTCATGACCCGTGGCAAGCGCAAGGGCCTCGTCACCAGCACCACCGACACGCCCCAGGACCGGGCGCGCAAGTGGACCCGCTTCCAGGCGGGCGAGTTCGACGTCGTCCTGCTCACCTACACGGCGCTGTCCCGCACCCGGATGAACGAGGGCGCCATCCGCGCCTACGCCGACCAGACCGAGGCCATCCGCCGCGAGGTCCGCCTGCGCCAGCGCAACGCCCGCGACGCGAAGAAGCTCACCGAGCGCCAGGCCGCCATCCTCAAGGAGGGCGTGGCTGCCTGGATCGCCGAGCAGATGGAGCTGCCCGCGGGCTGGGACTACGACCCGGGCGTGGCCTGGGACGACATCGGCGTCGACCTGCTCATCTGCGACGAGGCGCAGAACTTCAAGAACCTGTACCTGCCCGAGGCCCGCGAGGGCGGCGTGCCGCGGTTCATGGGCAACGCCGGGTCGGGCTCCAAGCGCGCCTGGCAGCTCGACTTCCGCTGCGCGGCCGTGCGACGGAAGACCGGTGGCGCTGGGGTGGTGCTGCTCTCGGCGACGCCTGCGAAGAACAGCCCCCTCGAGTTCTACAACCTCATCCAGTACGTCGACCACGACGCCTGGTCGCGCATGGGCATCCGCGACCCCGAGCAGTTCATCGACCGCTACCTGCGCATCGAGCTCAAGGCCGTCGTCGACAGCAAGATGGACGTCGTCGAGCGCTCCGCCGTCGTCGGCTTCCAGAACCTGCACGAGCTCCGCGACGTCATCTTCCGCTACGGCGAGTTCAAGACCGCCGAGGACGTCGGGCTGAAGCTCCCCGAGCCCAAGGTCAACGTCGTCGAGGTCGAGATGAACGCGGCCCAGGACGCCAAGTACGACCGCTACGTGGGCGAGATCGAGGCCGCCCTGGAGGCGTCGGGCAGCGGGTCGGCGCGGGAGAAGAGCAAGATCCTCGGCCTGCTCGCCCGCATGGCGCTCGTCGCCGTGCACCAGGACCTCGACGAGGGCTACGACTGGAAGACCGCGGGCAGCTCGGGCGTGGACCCGGTCTCGCCGAAGTTCGCCGCGATGTCCCGGCGCGTGCTCGCCAACCGGACCTGCGGGCACATCGTGTTCGTCGACAACGTCGCCGCCCACCGCTGGGTCGTGCAGACGCTCGTGAAGGCCGGCGTGCCCGAGAAGCGCATCGCCGTGCTCAACGCAGCGACGGCGAAGGCCTCGGCCGACCGCCAGCGCATCGCCCGGGAGTTCAACGGCGACCCCGAGGAGGGCGTGGCCCCGAAG
>CALATR010000670.1 GCA_937891875.1 uncultured Pseudomonadota bacterium
AGCAACGCGACCTCCCGCCAGACCGCGGAACTCGGCCCGCCACTCCCCCGCCCGCAGCCACGCGACCCCCCGCGTCGCTCAGCTCGCCATCGCGTCCAGCAGGTCCAGCTCTTCGACGATGCGGGCGGCGCCGTCCACGCAGGCGCGCTCCGGGGCGTCGATCGTGACCACCGGCAGGCCCGTGCGCTCCGACAGGGCCCGGTCCAGCTCCGGCAGGGCCGCGCCGCCGCCGACCAGCACCACCCCGTTCTCCACCACGTCGCTCGCGAGCTCGGGGGGCGTGGCCTCGAGGGTCGCCTGGACCGCGCGGGCGATCTCGTCGATCGGGCCGCGCAGGGCCGCCGTGACGTCACAGCCGGCGACGTCCTGGGCCCGGGGAACGCCCGTCACCAGATCCCGCCCGGCGACCAGCAGCAGGTCGTCCTCGCTGCCGCCCATCGCGCGACCCAGCTCGAGCTTGAGCTCCTCCGCCGTGATCGGGCCGACCAGCAGTCCGAACTCCTCGCGGAGATACTCGATGATCGCCTGGTCCCAGCCCTCGCCGCCGCCGGGCACCCAGCGCGAGGTCACGACCCCGGACAGGGACAGCACGCTGATCTCGGTGCCGCCGCCGCCGACGTCCACGACCATGATCCCGGACGGATCCTGCACCGGCAGGCCCGCTCCGAGCGCCGCGGCGAGGGGCTTGGGCACGAGGTGCACCTCGCGGGCGCCGGCAGACTCGCAGCACTCGCGGACGGCGCGACGCTCCATCTCCCCGGCGGCGCAGGGCACCGTGACGACCATGCGCGGGCTCATCCACCCGTTGCGTCCATGCAAGCGGCGCAGCAGGTGCACCATGAGCGCCTCGGCGACGTCGTAGTGCTCGATGGTGCCAGCGCGGACCGGGCGCACCGCGTCGATGTCCGGCGGCGTGCGCCCGATCATCGCCCGCGCCTCGTCGCCCACCGCCAGGATGTTCCGCCTTCCACGCCGATCGGTCTGCACTGCGACCACGGCAGGCTGATCGAGCACCGCGCCCTTGCCGCGCACCGCGATCCGCGTGCGGGTCGAGCCGAGGTCGAGCGCCACGTCGTGCGAGAAGAGACCGAGGACGGTCTGGAACATGGGGGGCACAGGGGGAGGGAGAGGCGGGGGAGCGGGTCGGTCCGCGGCGGGGAGGGGAGGGGATGCCGCAGACCTGCAGGGGTGACCGATGGTACTCCGTTGCGAGGATGTCGGCAATGGGGGAAGCCCCTCGAATCCCGGGGGAATATCAGGCGCTCGAACCCGCTCCGAGGTCTCCATGCGCAAGGCCCTCCGTCCCCTCCTCATCGCCCTCGCCGTCGGCACGGTCGCCCTGGCCTGCGTGAAGGTGCCCTACACCGGTCGCCGCCAGTTCAACCTCGTGCCCGACAGCATCATGCAGGGCCTCGGCGCGTCCACCTACCAGAGCATGCTCGCCGACAAGGTGGTGGTGAACAGCGGGACCAACAACGCGATCCTCAGCCGGGTCGGCGGGCGGATCAGCAAGGTCGCCAACAAGCCGGACTTCGCCTGGGAGTACAGCCTCATCCAGGAGGACACCCTCAACGCGTGGTGCCTGCCCGGCGGAAAGATCGGCTTCTATACTGGCATCCTGCCGGTCCTGCGCAACGAGTCGGGCATGGCCTTCGTCATGGGACACGAGGTCGGCCACGCCACCGCGCGCCACGGCTCGGAGCGGCTCTCCCAGAACCTCGCGATGGTCGGCGGGCTCGGCGCCCTGGAGCTGGTGCTGGCCGGCAAGACCAAGCTCACCCAGGAGCAGCGGGCCATCGTGCTCGGCGCGATCGGCGTGGGGGCCCAGGTGGGCGTCATCCTGCCGTTCTCTCGCGCCCACGAGTCCGAGGCGGACGTCATCGGCCTGATGTACATGGCGAATGCCGGCTACCCCCCGCAGGAGAGCATCGTCGTGTGGGACCGCATGGCGGCGGCGGCCGGCGGTGGGGGGGCGCCCGCGTTCCTGTCGACCCACCCGCCCCACGAGAAGCGCCAGGCCGTGCTCCGGGACTGGATGGACAACGCCGAGAAGCGCTTCGCGCGCAACAAGCTGTCGGGCGACATGCTCGCGCCCCTGTGGACCGGACCCGTGCCGACCAGCGGGGCCAGCAAGGGCGGAGGCACGACCACGAGCGGCACCAAGGGGGGCGGCACGACCACGCCCACCGGGGGCGGTACGACCTCCGATGAGCCCCGGACCAGCGGCGGCAACCGCTAGATCGCCGCGAGGTCCTTGATGGCCCGGCGGTGCGCCGATAGTCGCCCGGGTCGGAGGACAGGATGAGCATCCTGGAGAGAATGCGGGGGAGCACCGACTCCACCCCCATGCAGATCATCCTCGTGTTGATCGTCGTCGCCTTCATCGGCTGGTTCTCGCTGCCCCAGGCGGAGACCGTGCAGGTGCAGGTGGAGGTCAACGGCGAGCGCGTGCTCCAGCAGGAGTTCGGCACCCGCTACTTCCAGGAGCTCCAGGCCGCGCAGTCGCAGCGTGGTCGGCTCTCCGAGGAGGAGGAGCAGGAGCTGCAGCTCGCGGTCAAGAACGAGATCGCCGCTGAGCTGGTCGTGGCCCAGGAGGCCCGCAAGCTCGGCTACAAGATCAGCCCCGAGGAGATCGGGATCGCGATCAAGAAGGACCCGACCTTCCAGACCAGCGACAGCAAGTTCGACAAGGAGCTGTACGACGAGGCGGTGAAGCGCAGTGGCCGCAGCCGGTCGGACTTCGAGAGCGACTACCGGGATCGCCTGCTCCGCGAGAAGCTGCGCACGGCGGTCACCCTGGGCGTGCAGGTCCCCGACGAGCTCAGCCTGGCTCGCTACAACGAGGCGCTCCGCGCGCTGGACCTGAGCTTCGTGCGGGTGGAGCCCGGCGCCGTCGTCGAGGCCGCCCCGATCACGGACGAAGAGCGCGCCGCGTGGATTGTCGGCAACCAGGACAAGCTCCAGGCCGCATACGACCGGGACAAGGCGGTCAAGTACGACCTGCCCGAGCGCGTCGTGCTCGCCACGATCCGCCTGAAGGTGGGCGCGGGGGACACCGAGGAGCTCACCGCTCGCCTGCAGAAGGTCCGCGACGACATCGAAGCCGGCTCCGACTTTGCCGCCATGGCGCGCCGCTGGTCCGAGGATCAGTCGGCTCCGCAGGGCGGCCAGCTGCCCGAGAAGCGCGTGCCCAACCTCGCCACCAAGGTGCGCGAGGCCATCGCCGACCTCCCCGTCGGCGGCATCACCGCGGTGCTCGACGAGGGCATCGAGGTCAGCCTGTACCAGGTGGTGTCCCGCACTCCGGCCCAGGTCACCCCCATCGAGGACGTCCAGGACGAGCTCGCCATCGTGGCCATGCGCGCGGAGCGCAACCGCGAGTATGCGGCGGAGATCGCCGACTCCTGGCAGGTCGGCACCGTGCCCGACGACATCCTGGCCCGGACTGGCGCCTCCATCGAGGCCCTGCCCGCGGTCAGCACCTACGGCTATCAGCCCGGCATCTCGGGCCCGCCGCTCGAGGCCATCGAGGCCCTGGCCGACGCCGAGGCCGGCACGATCGTGGGTCCGTTCACCCGCCCCACCGCCGACGGCGACGAGCTCTACATCGTGCGCCTCGAGCGCGTGCAGCTGCCCGATCCCGAGGGCAACCCGCAGATCCCCGGTGGCCTCGAGCAGTTCCGCCAGATCACCCTCGGCGCTGAGCGTGAGGCGGTCTGGGAGGCCTACACCCAGGCGCTCCTCGCCAACGCCCAGGTCGACACCGGCGGCGGTGAGGCCCAGCAGGGCGGCTGGCGTTCCTACCTGTCCTGGCTGCTGCCCCAGTCCTGATCGCGGGACTGGAAGGGGGACGTGCAACACGGCGCGGCGCGGCGTCATGCCGCATGTGCGTGTACACCAGTGGATCGTATGAGGGGGTCCTTCCCGGAGACCCCATGCGTACCCGCTTCGCCCCCACCGCCCTCGTCGTGACCGTCGCCCTGTCCCTGGCCGCCTGCCAGACCACCACGCCCGCGCCCGACCAGGGTGGAGCAGGTGGCGACGCAGCCGCCAAGGTCGAGGAGGCGGCGGCCCCGGACGCCAAGCTCACGATGATGTTCAAGGCGCTGCCGGCCGACATGGCCGACGCCGAGCACCCCATCGCCGAGGCGCGGGTCAACCTCGGTCGCATGCTCTACTACGAGACGCGCATGTCGAAGAACCACGACCTGTCGTGCAACTCGTGCCACATGCTCGACAAATACGGCGTGGACAACGAGCCCACTTCGCCGGGTCACAAGGGCGTGCGCGGCGGGCGCAACAGCCCGACCGTCTACAACGCCGCCCTGCACACGGCCCAGTTCTGGGACGGTCGCGCTGCCGACGTGGAGGCCCAGGCGAAGGGCCCCATCCTCAACCCGGTCGAGATGGCCATGCCCGACGACGCCTCCGTCGTGGCCGTGATCAAGAGTATCCCGGGCTACGAGCCGCTGTTCAAGGAGGCCTTCCCCGACGCGGAAGACCCGATCACCTACGACACCATCGCCGCGGCGATCGGCGCGTTCGAGCGCACCCTGGTGACCCCGGGCCGCTTCGACGCCTACCTGGCCGGCGACGCCTCCCGGCTGACCCCCGAGGAGGTCGAGGGCGGCAAGCTCTTCATCGAGACTGGCTGCACGACCTGCCACATGGGCGCGGTCGTCGGCGGGAACATGTACCAGAAGCTGGGCCTGGTGAAGCCCTACGAGACCGCCGACGAGGGCCGCTTCGAGGTCACCGGCAACGAGAGCGACAAGCACGTCTTCAAGGTGCCGTCCCTGCGCAACATCGCCAAGACGGGCCCCTACTTCCACGACGGTAGCGTGAAGACCCTGGACGAAGCCGTGAAGATCATGGCCGAGTACCAGCTGGGCAAGGAGCTGTCGGACGAGGACACCACCAAGATCGTGACCTTCTTGACCGCACTCACCGGTGAGCTGCCGACGGACAGGATCGGCAAGCCCGAGCTTCCGGAGTCGGGTCCGACCACGCCGAAGCCCGATCCGAGCTGAGGGAGGGGCGGTCGCGGAAAGGGGCCGCGGCTTCGTGGTGACGGCGAGAGGGCTCTGGTTCTCGCTGCGGTGCTCGGCACAGAGGCACCGAGGCCCAGAGGAACTCACAGAGGGCGTCGAGGAGACACGCCACGCCCTCTGGATCCCCCAAGAGACCCATTGGATCAAGAACCACAGCGATCGGACCGCTTCTGCAGGGCCGCTGGGGTGCTCTCTCCCACGCGATCTGGTTCCTCTAGATCATAGGCTCCTCCAGGGTATTAGCGCGACGGCGGGGGCACCCGGTCCGTGGGACGGGAGGGGCGGCGTTGAGGGGCGTGGAGGAGGCAGCCGAGAGGAGGAGTGCTCGCCCGGAAGTGACGTTCGAGGGTATCAAAACTCGAACCCGGAAGCACAGCTCGGTCCGCCTCTTGGCTTCCCCTCTCCGTGGCCCTCGGTGCCTCCGTGCCTTCGTGGTGAGGGTGCGGCTCGACGCGCGCAGATCACCCAGCCCCCATCGGGCCGGCGTTCGCCCGCCGCGCGATTCCTTAGGATTAACCGAGCATTTAGTGGAGCCGGATCGCGTGGGGACTCACAGAGGCGGGAGGGGCGGGGCTGCAGGGACTCGGAGAAGCAGAGCCCACGGAGAGGGGAGCGGTGTGCCCGACATCCCCGACCCCCCGTTCCAACCGAGAGGAGCGCTCTCCGCCCGGATGAGCCCCTTCAAGGCCACTTCATCCAGGAGGCAAGCCGGCTGGTCCATGCCCCGCCACGCCCCCCTCCGTCAGGTCTCCGGGACTCCGCTCCTCCGTGTTGAACGCAGATGTTCGAAGCTCCGACTCCCCCTCTGCGCAGCCCTCTGTGCCTCTGAGCCTCTGTGCCGAGAGTCATCACGACCCGCCAAGATCCTCGTCCCAACAAAGAAAAAGCCGCCTCGATCCTGTCGAGACGGCACCTTCTTCAACGAGTCTCGAGGTCCTAGCCCTCGTCCTCTTCGACGTCGTAGTCCCGCCAGGAACGACCGCTGGCGCGGCGGTTGGGCTTGCGGGGTGCGCGCTGGGGGGCGCGCTCGGGGTCGCGCTCCTTCTTCTCGCGCTGCTTCTTCGAGAAGTCGCGACGCTTGCGGTCGTCGAACTCGTTCTCGAACGGCGGGGGAGGCCCGTCGGGGATCTGCGGAGGCATCGGGGGACGGGGACCGCCGCGGGGGCCGCCGGGACCGCCTGGACCACCGGGGGCGCGACCGCGGGTCACGACCTGGGGCCCACCGCCGGGACCACCTCGGTAGCCGCCGCCGCTACGACCGGGAGGGCCGCCACGACCGCCGCCCGGACCACCGCGGTAGCCACCGCCTGGACCGGATCGCGGACCGCCGCTCGAGCGGGGACCACGACCGCGCGGGCCGCCTCCTCCACCACCACCGCCCCGCTCCTGCGCCTCGTTGACGCGGATGGTGCGGCCGTCGAGGAATGCCCCGTTCATGGCCTGGATCGCGGACTGGGCAGAGCCCTCGTCCGCAAAGTTCACGAAGCCGAATCCCCGGCTGCGTCCGGTCTCCCTGTCGAGGATGACCTTGGCCTCCACGACTTCTCCGTGCGCCTCGAATGCGGCTCTAAGGCCAGCATCATCAGTGTTGAAGGACAGTCCTCCAACGAACAGCCTGGTGCCCATGGCTCCGTCTCGGTTTCGCGCGTGGCGGGGGTCCTGGCCCCGGGTGGAAAGATGGCAGGACTATAGCACTGCCGTGCACATCGGTCAGGCCGTGTGCTCCAAGAACGAGATTGGATCGGCCGGCGCCGGAGCGGGGGCCGGCGGTAGCTCCCCCAGATACTCGATGCTTCGCCGAATCTCCGGGGCCACCACGGCGAGGTCTGCGGCCTCGACGAGGAGGCGATCCACTTGCTCCGGGCTCACCAGCCTGCGGCGCACCGCGTCCTGCACGAGCCCGGACACGCTGGCCGACGCGAGGTCGCCCTGATCGATGCAGCGCCGGAACACTGCCTGAACGCCGGGAATAGCGATCCGGCCTCGCCGCCACAGCACGAGCGCCGCCTGCAGCCACGAGAAGACCGGCGTCACCCGGGAGGCAAGGGGGGCGAACCGCTCCAGCGGTCCACCCGCATCGAGGCGGATGAAGATGTCCTCGACCGCGTCGGCCCGGGGGGCCTTGGCCAGGGCGGCCAGGCCACGCTCGATGTCGTCGGTGTACGCGCCACCCCGCTCGAGGACCTCGCGCACCTGGTCGGGCCCGATCCGCCCGGAGATGGCGTCGGCGTAGACGGCGTACACCGCCGCGTCGACCTCGGCGTCGTCGCCGAACAGGGTCTCGGTGTCGCCTGGATCGTGACCGACGCGCTCGGCGAGGAGGTGGGGGAGCTTGTACCCGACCTGACCCCACACGGCGCGCAGCCGCCCGCGCCGCAGGTTGCCCAGGTTGTCCTTGAGGGTGAGCTTGTCGACCCGGATGCCGTCCATCGCGAGCTTCTCGGTCAGGGTGCGGCGCATCTGCTTCGGCGATCCCGAGACCACGGTGGTGCGGCTGGCCGGGTCGTGCTGCTGCAGCGCGCGCAGGAGCGCTGCAGAGCCGGGGGTGTTGCGCTTGGCGGCGGCCGGCTCGAGCGCCGTGCGCACCAGCGCCCGGACGCTGCCGAACTCGGTGTGCAGGTAGGTCTTGTCGAGATCCCAGCGGTAGACGTGCATGGGTCGTCCGCTACCCCGGGTTAGGGTCCGGCGCATGCCCGCCCTCGAAGACGTCCCGCCCCAGCTGATGCCGGCGCTCACAGCACTCACGGCCAGGCTCAAGCACGACCTGGGCAAGTACATCGCCTTCGCCGCGCGCTGGCTGCCCGAGGATGCCGCCGCGGACGAGCGGCTCGATGCCCTGCGCGCCGATCTGCTGCAGACCCGCCGTGGTCCGGACGGGGTCCAGGACGCCGCCTCGGTGTGGCAGGGCTACGCGGCGATGCTGCTGGGAACGGAGCCGCTCGAGGGAGAGCACGCGGTGGACCTGGCCGACGACCCTGACGTCGCGGCTATCGTGACCGCCATGACCGACCTCGGACCGGTGCTCGCTTCCCTGCGCGCCGAGACGGAGCTGACGCCCGACGCCCTGGCCGCAGCACTCGCCCTCACCCGAGAGGTCTCCGCCCGCTGCCGAACCCTGAACCGTCGAGCGGCCGAACGTGCCAGCTCGGCGGTCGCCGCCGAAGAGGCCAACCCCACACATGGCTGACATCCTCGTCATCGACGATCAGGACCGTACCTTCGACCTGTGCCGCCGGGCCATCCCGGAACACCGCTACCGCGGTCCGGCCCGGTCCTTCCGCGAGGCGTCCGAGCTGCTGGCCCGAGCCCGCGGACGGGTCGATCTGGTGCTCCTCGACGTGCACTTCGACATCCCCGCGGAGGACCTGCTCGGCTTTCAGGAGGGCATGGGGACGCGCCAGATCGATGCGCTGAAGTCGCGCCAGGGGCTGCACATCCTCGAGGCGCTGCGCAAGCGCGATCCCGAGCTGCCGGTCGTGCTCATGACCGCCCGGGAGGAGCTGACCCTCGAGCGCGAGGTCGCGGACGAGGACTTCACCTACTTCCTCGACGACGAGTACGTGGACGCCCGGGATCTCCGGGTCCAGATCGCCCGGATCGTCGAGGCGCGCCGGGGTCAGGAGGCGGACGGCCCGGTGTTCTGGGGGCGCACCCTGGCCCTGCGCAAGCTCCGCCAGCGCCTGTCCGTCCTCGCCCGCGGGGGGCTGCCGGTCGTGCTGCTGGGTCCGACCGGCACCGGCAAGAGCCTGCTCGCGCGGCACTACGTGCATCCCCGCAGCGGTCGCAGCGGGCCGTTCGTCAGCGTGGACCTCTCGACCGTGCCCACCGACCTCATGGCGGCCCAGCTGTTCGGCAGCGTGCGCGGGGCGTACACCGGATCCGTGGCTGACCGGATCGGGGCGTTCGAGGCGGCGAACGGTGGCACCCTGTTCCTCGACGAGATCGGCAACCTGACGCTCGGCGCGCAGAAGATGCTGCTCTCGGTCCTGCAGGAGGGCGCGGTCACCCGGCTCGGGGACACCAAGGAGCGCTCGGTCGACGTCAAGCTGGTCGTCGCCACCAACGACGACCTCGCCGAGCGCGTCCGCGACGGGTCCTTCCGCTCGGACCTCTTCATGCGGCTCAACCCCGCCGCAGCGGTGCACCTGCCACCCCTGGTGGATCGCCAGCTGGAGCTCGATCGCCTGCTCGACCACGTCCTCGAGCACGCCCTGTCCCGCCCGGCCCTGCGCGACCTGGTCACGGAGGTGCGCCGGCGCAACGGCCTGCCTGACGGCCCGGTGCAGCTCTACGCCGGCAGCGGGATCCCCGACGCCGAGCCCGGCGTGCTCCACCTGCTCTTCCCCGAGCGATCCCTGCGCCTGCTCCGGGGACACGACTGGCCGGGCAACCTGCGCGAGTTCGCCATGGTCGCCGAGAACGCCGTGCTGTTCGCCCTTGCGGAGGTTGCGGCGGTGCCGGGCGGCGACCGGGCGGACGTGGTCCAGGTGCGCCCGAAGATCGTGCGCGACCTGCTTGCCACGGGCTCGCTGGAGGCGTCGGATCACTTCGGTGACGGCCTCACCGTGCGGGTCACCCTCGAGCCCGCCGACACCCTCAACAAGGTCGCCCAGGGCTGCGAGCGCCAGTACTTCCAGCAGCTCTACCTCACCCACGGCGGCGACTTCGGCGTGATGGCCGAGATCCTGCTCGGAGACTCCGAGCACGCCCGCAAGGTCCAGCTGCGGTTCAACCAGCTGGGCCTGAAGGTCCGGGAGCTGAAGGAGCGGCTGCCTTGAGCATGCGTCGGGCCGGCGCCGGAGCCGTGCTGGCCCTGGTGCTCACGACCATGCCGGCCTCGGCGGATCCCCCGGTGGGCCTGTCCCCTGCGGAGGAGCTGTTCTGGAGCCAGGCGGAGGAGCTCGAAGAAAGAGGAAGGTTGGAGCAGGCGATTCGTGCCTGGCGCCAGGTGGCGCGGGCGACGGAGCGGCCCGAGGCGACCCTGGCGCTCGCGAGGCTGCTGATCGAGGAGGGGCGCCAGCCCGAGGCGGAGGCGGCCCTGCGGGCTGGGCCTGACGACCGGGACGTGCAGGTCGCGCTCGTGCGGCTGCTCCTCGGGGAGGGCCGCCCCACCGAGGCCCGCGACGTGCTGGGCGGGCTGACCGCGTACTCCGACCGCGAGCTGGTCCTGCTGCGGGCGTGGGCGCTCGTCGGCGAGGATCCCCTGGAGGCGGCCGAGGGGCTGCGAGACTGGCTGGGATTCGCCCGAAACGGACCCCTGGACCCCGAGGATGCGGAGACGGTCACCCGCGCGATCGTGCTCGAGCTGCTGGAGGCGGACGAGGAGCAGGCGGCCCAGGAGCTCATGGACGCGGTGGCGACCACGGTGCCGGAGACGGAGGAGGCGCTCGATCCCCTGCGCCAGCGGGCGGAGATCGCGCGACTGGCGCGGCAGTTGATGCGGGCGGGGGAGCGTCCCCTGGACGCCGACGGGCGCAGGCGGCTGCGGGAGGCGCGGGCCCTGTGGGAGGCGGGCGAGGCGGAGGCTGCGGCGGGCATGCTCGACGCGCTCATCGTGCAGGCGCCGGCCAACCCGGAGGTGCGCGGCCTGCGGGCCCGGGTGCTGCTGGCCCTCGATCGCCCCGCGGAGGCCGAGGTCGAGCTGCGGGCTGCAGAGGCGCTCGATCCGCTGGACCCGCGCTGGCCGACCGCGCTCGGAGAGCTGCTCGCGGACAGCTACGGCGGGCGCTTCGACCCCGACGCGGTGCTCGCATGGGATCGGGCGTTGTCCCTGGAACCTCGGCGAGCGGAGGTGTGGCTGTCGAAGGCGATCGTCGAGCTGCGGCTGGCGTCGGGTGGCGACGCGGGCTGGCAGGAACGGGCGCGGCGATCGCTGCAGCGCGCGGCGGAGCTCGATCCCGAGGGGGCGACCGGGGCCCAGGCCCAGGCGCTGTCCCGCGCGCTCGACCGGGAGCGCCTGCCGCCGCCGAGCCTGCCCCAGACCGATGCGTGCGGGGAGCTCACCGCGGAGGCCTGCGAGGCGCTCGGGCTTGCCCGGGCCTGGTTCACCTCGGACGCCGATGGGCTGGAGGACCGCGCCGAGCGGCTGCAGAGCGCGCTCGACGAGGTGCGGCGGGCCCGGACGCTGGCGCCGACGAGCGTGCGCGCGCTGAACCTCGAGGCGGCCATCCTGCGCAAGCGCAGCACGGTCGTCGGCAGCGAGGGCGAGCGGCAGCGGGACCGGGACGAGAGCCTGCGCCTGTACGAGGAGAGCCTCGCCCAGGATCCGGCCCAGCCGCGGATCTGGCTGCACCTGGGCGCGGTCCGCGAGGGGGAAGGGGACCGAAGTGGTGCGATCGAGGCCTGGTCTCGCGCGGTCGAGCTCGAGGTGCCTGGCGGGGAGGGCGCCCACCTGCACCTCGCCGAGCAGGCCCTGCGCGACCTGCGCTTCTGGGACGCTCGTGCCCATGTGGATGCCTACCGGGCGGCTCCGGGCGAGGCCCGCTACGACGTCATGGCCGACGAGATCGAGCGGCGCGTGCTCCTCATCGAGCGCGGCCTGTGGAGCGGGCTCGGGGTCCTGGGCCTCGCAGTCGTGGCCGTGCCCGTGGTGTGGCTGTGGCGGCGCCGTCGTGGACGCACCGTGCAGGACCTGCTCGACCGGGATCCCCAGAGCTGGCGCGACGTCGCCCGCATCGCCAGCGCGCTCCGCCACGAGGTGCTCAAGCACCACACGGCGGTGCTCCCCGCCGTCGCTGATGCCCTGGAGGACGGTGACGACACCCTCGCCGTCTGGGTCGCCGAGCGCCTCTGTGCCGAGGACGGACCGCTGATCCGCGGCGAGCGCTACCTCGACGCCCTGCGCGAGCTCGGTCGCCGGGCGGGGGTGCCCCTCGATCTGGAGCGTCGCGACCCGGTCTTTCGCGATCTGGTGGCCGGTCTCGACCGCCTCTCGCGCCTGCGCCGGCCGCTCTCTCGCGGCGCCCGCCGGGTCGTTCCCGAGCTGCGGCACATCGCGAGCCTGCTCAACGACAAGGCCTACCCGGCCCTCGGCGCCCTGGTGCAGCAGATCAGCGTGCTGCGCGTCGACGAGGCCCAGCTCCAGTCGGCCTGGAAGAGCGTCCGCGGCGAGCCCGCCTTCCGCGGGGTGGACGCGCCGGAGCTGCACCTCGACCTGCCCGAGGGCGGCGATCCGCTGTGTGCCCGGATCTGGCGCGAGGATCTGTCGCTGGTGCTGGTCAACCTGCTCCGCAACGCCCTCGAGGCGACGGTCGAGGCCGAGGTGGACGGGCGGATCGGCGTGCGGATCCGGGTCGAGGAGGATCCCATCACCTTCCTGCAGCGCATCGTGGTGCGGGTGCGGGACGACGCGCCGCGGCGGGTCAGCACGGCCATGATCCGCGGCCGCTACATCGAGCGAGGCCTGGGTCTCACCGTCGACGTGATCAGCCGCAACGGCGGGTCCATCCACGTCGAGGACGAGCCGGGCTGGTCCAAGGCCGTGGTGGTGCGCCTGCCACGGGTCGAGACGGGGGCCAGCGCCCCCCTGGAGGAGACGTGAACGTCCTCATCGTGGAAGACGGGTTCGAGTACGTGGAGACGCTGACGCGCTTCCTCCCCGACGTGCAGTGGACCCGGGCCGGGAGCGGGGGCGAGGCCCTGGCGCTGCTGGGAGAAGGGAGCTTCGACGCAGTCTTCCTGGACATGCGCTTCGATCGGGTCGGCGAGGAGGACCTGCTCGGCGACCTCGCCGCGACCGCCGATCAGTTCAACGGCGATCCGGTCCAGGCCAGGGCCTTCCTCCAGGACCACCAGGGGATCTACGTGCTCGACGCCCTGCGCTCCGCCGGCTGCACCCTGCCGGTCGTCATCAGCTACGACTTCGGCCAGGAGCCGCGCCGCTGGCAGCGCCTGGCCGAGCGCCACGCCCCGGTCGGCTACCTGCCCGACGTGGCCGGCCCCGACGCGGTGCGCGAGGCCCTGCAGGAGCTGATCGGGTAGGGCCGCTCCCCGCGCTACTCCCTGCGCTCCAGGCGATCGGTCCCGCTGTTCTGCTGTCCGCTCGGGGCCTCGTTGGTCCAGGCGTAAGCGATGACGTCGGCGGTGGTCTCGGTCGAGCTGCCGGTGACGACGTAGCCGGTGGAGGGCACGCGGTAGATCCAGGTCAGCTCGCCGTCGCGGCCGACGTGGGAGGCGACGACCTCGAAGTGCTCGCCGTCGCGGTCGACGATGTCGGTCATCTCGACCTTGCCGCCGTGCTTCTCGAACGTGTAGACCGCGCCCGCGCCGGGGTCTGCCCAGGTGCCGATCACCTGCTTCTGCGCGGCGCCCAGGCAGCCGCCGGCCGTGAGGATCAGGGCCGCGAGGACGGCGGTGGTCGGGGCGAGCGCGGGCGTGTGCATGCGGAGGTCTCCTGAAGGCGCACCCCATTCATCGGATCATCCGACGAGCGCAACAGCCGCTGCGATGACGTCCCGCAAGACCCGGATGCGGAAGGGCTTGTGGAACACCGGGTTGTCGATCGCGGCGAGGAAGGCGCGGGTCTCGTCGGTGAAGGCACCGCCGGTGACGAAGACCATGCGATCGGCGAGATCGGGACGCTCCCGGCGCAGCGCGGCGTGCAGCTGGGGACCGGTGAGGTCGGGCATGAGCAGATCGCAGACGATGACGTCCCAACGCGGATCCTCGCGCAGTCGCACCAGGGCTTCCCGACCGCTGGCGACGGGCTCGACAACGTGCTCGCGGCCCAACGCTCGGCACAGGGCCGTGCGCACGAGCGGATCGTCGTCGACCAGCAGCACGCGGCCGCGGCGGGCCGGGCTGGGCACTGCGTGGACTGGAGCGAGGCGCTGGGCGGGGCGGCGCTGGCTCACCGCGGGCAGGCGGACCCGGACGGTGGTGCCGCGGCCGGGCTCGGACTCGACCTCGATCACCCCGCCGAGGCCCTGGACGATGGCGCGGCACACGGCCAGACCGATGCCGTGGCGGCCGCCGGGGCGGACCCGGGTCGTGTAGTCGCGGTCGAAGATGCGGGGAAGATCGTCGGCGTCGATGCCGGCGCCCGTGTCCCGGACCTCGATGCATGCGCCGCCCGGCCGGCAGCGGCGGGTCGTGATCCGCACCTCATGGGCCTCGGCGTTGCCCTCGGGGAGGGCCTGGGCGGCGTTGGAGAGCAGCTGCACGACGACCTGGGCGAGCTGGTGGAGGTTCCCGCGCACCCGGGGGGCGTCGTCATGCTCGATGATCAGCCGGGCCCGGTGGCGCAGCTCGTGCCCGGCAACGTCCAGGGCCAGGCTGACCGCCTCGGGCAGGGACACGTCCTCGACATCGTCGCCCTCCACGTCGCCGAAGCGGCGCATGGAGCCGACCGCGCGACCGACGACGTCGACGCCGGCGCGGGCCTCGATGAGCGCTTCGACCAGCGGCCGGATCTCGTCGGCGGGCACGTCCAGCTCACCGAGGCGCTCCAGCACGACGTCGAGGTTGGTGAGCACCGTGGCCAGCGGGGTGCCGATCTCGTGAGCGAGCCCCGCCGCGAGCGTACCCAAGGTCGCGAGCCGCTCGAAGTGGAGCGCCTCTGTGTGGGCCAGTTCGGACAAGGTCGCAGACATCGCGAGGCTCCAGCCTCCACCATCGGGTGCAACGCCCCATACTGTAGCGCAAACGGGGCATCTTCCGCCATCTTCATGGCGGGCGTGCGTCGTTTTTCCGTCGCCAGGCCTGCTGACGGCGATCAGAGGTCGAAGGCGTCCGTGATCTGGGGCTGCTCTCCGCTGACCCGCACCTCGGACTCGGGGGGAGGTGCGAGCACCCCGCAGGCTCGGGGCAGCTCCTCCTCGCTGGCGCGCACCAGCACGACCGCACGGCCGGCGAGCCCGTTGCGGACGCCGGACAGGGTGACCGCGGGGTCGTGGGCGTTGACCACGGCGCGGCCTTGATCGTCGGGCAGGAGCGGGCCGAGGCGCATGGGGCCGGACGCGCCGACGGGGGTCCAGGGCGGGCCGGCGTCGGAGAAGGTGTGCCCGGTGCAGGCGCCGGCGGCGTGGGTGACGAGCCAGAACTCGGACGCGCGGGGGAGGGCATAGACCTTGGCCGTCAGCTGCACGCCGCTGTCCGAGGCGTGGGCCTCGACGTTGCCGACGATGCGACCGCGCGCGTCGACGAGGGGCGCGAGCAGGCTGTCGTGCCGGGGACGCTGCTTGGGGCAGGCGGTCAGGATCAGGCCGACGGCGAGGAGCGCGCCGACGAGCGGTGCCCGGGTGAGGCAAGGGGGGGTCATGGACTCTCCGGACATGGACGCGGGACGAGAGGGCCGCTAACCCCGGGTCGGTCCTCTCGCCCTGCACGCGGCGGACCGGAGGAACGGTGGATCGCCACGCTCTCGACCAGCTGCTCGCCCGCCATCGGCCCGCGGATGCACGGGAGGCCGGGTTCGTCGAGCAGATCCGCGCGCTGCT
>CALATR010000671.1 GCA_937891875.1 uncultured Pseudomonadota bacterium
CCGACGTCGGAGGCGCCGATCAAGCTCGGCGGAGGCTCACCGCGCTGGCCTTGCAGCACAGCCTGCTCGCTCCGCGCTCAGCGCTTCTTCTTCTTCTTGCGCTGGGCCTTCGACTTCGCGTTCGATGGGTTGCGGAAGCCCGGGCGGGCGGCCACCGCGCCCTCGTGCTTGGTGAACAGATCGCGCAGGTGCGGCGGCACGTGGGCAGGGGCCTGCTCGCGGGCCTTGGAGCCGGCGTCCTCGGCGGTCTCGGCAGACTCGGCGGTCTCCGGCGCGGCCTCGCCGTCCACGTTCTCGTTGTCGTTGCTGGGTCGCTCGCTCATGGACTCTCCTGGGTCCCTGCCCCCTACCCTCCCGTCCCGGCCTTGTCCCGCACGCGACGCGGCGCTACCGTCGGGGGCCAGGAGGCAGCATGGAGCTCGACGGACGCGTGGCCATCGTCACCGGTGGCGCCAGGGGGATCGGCGCCGCCATCGCCCGTGACCTGGCCGCCGCCGGCGCCCGGGTGGTGGTCAACTACCGCTCCAGCGCCGCCGAGGCCGAGGCGCTGGTCGCAGAGCTGGGCGACGCGCTGGCCGTGCAGGCCGACGTCTCCACCACCGAGGGTGCCGACGCCCTGGTGAAGGCCGCCGAGAGCTGGGGCGGCAGCGTCGACGTGCTCGTCAACAACGCGGGCATCACCATGGACGGCCTGATGATGCGCATGTCCGACGCCCAGTGGGACGACGTCATGGCGACCAACGCCGGCGGCCCGTTCCGCTGCGCCCGGGCGGTGCTCCCGCTCATGGCCCGCGCCCGCGCAGGCAGCATCATCAACATCGTCAGCGTGTCCGCCCTGCGCGGCAACCCCGGCCAGGTCAACTACAGCGCTGCCAAGGCGGCGGTCGTCGCGATGACCCGGGCGCTGGCGAAGGAGATGGGCAAGCGAAACATCCGGGTGAACGCCGTGGCTCCCGGGTTCATCGAGACCGGGATGACCGGCAAGCTCAACCCCAAGGTGCTGGAGGCGGCCAAGGAGGCCATCCCCATGCGCCGGCTCGGACGCCCCGAAGAGATCGCCCCCATGGTGCGCTTCCTCGCCGGCCCCGGCGCCAGCTACGTCACCGGCCAGGTCTTCGTGGTGGACGGCGGGCTGTCCGCCTGATGGGCGCGTACGAGGACGTCCTCTACGACGACTACTCCTTCGCCGAGGCCCACCCGGCGCGGATCGGCGCCGTGGGCGCCCTCTTCGGGGTGCGCCCCCCGACCGGCCCCATCCGGGTGCTCGACATCGGCTGCGGACTCGGCGGGCACATCCTGCCCATGGCCGAGCTCGACCCCGACGGTGAGTACGTGGGCGTCGACCTCTCCGCCCCCCAGATCGCCCTGGGCCGGCAGACCATCGACGCCCTGGGCCTGGGCAACGCGCGCCTCGTCTGCGCGGACATGCGCGCGCTCCCCGAAGACCTCGGGCAGTTCGACTACATCGTGTCCCACGGGGTCTACAGCTGGGTGCCCGAGGACGCGCGCCGGGCGTTCTGGCACATCCTCGACCGCCACCTCGCGCCCGGGGGCATCGGCTACGTCAGCTACAACGTCTACCCGGGCTGGCGTCACCGCGGCACCGTGCGCGACGTGCTCACCCGGCTCGTGCCCGGCCCAGGTGCGGCCACCGACCGCGAGCGCATCACCGCCGCCCGCGACGTGCTCTCGGTCTGGAAGGGCGCGCTGTCCGATCGCGCCAGCCACCGCCTGGCCGCCCTGCTCGGCGAGCTCGACCTGCTGGCCCAGACCAGCGACGCCTACCTCCTGTACGAGCACCTCGCCCCGCTGAACGAGCCCCAGTGGCTCGGCGACGTGCTCGACCAGGCCACGGCAGCCGGCCTGTCCTACCTGGGCGACGCCGAGCTCTCGTCGATGTTCCCCGACCTCGCGGAAGAGACGCGCACCTGGGTCGCGGAGCGCGCTCCCACGCTCGAGGCCGCCGAGCAGGTGCACGACCTGCTCACCCATCGCCTGTTCCGCCGCAGCCTCTTCGTGCGCGGCACCGTGGCCCTCGACCGCCACCTGCACTGGCGCCGCCTGCAGGGCCTGTGGCTGTTCTCCCGGGTCACCCCCGTGGACGAGACGCCCGACACCTGGCGCTCCGAGAACGGCACCGACCTGACCATCGAGGACCCTGCCCTGGCCCGCGCCGTGCGCCTGCTGGTGCAGCGCGTGCCCGCCGCCCTGCCCTTCGAGCGCGTGCTGGACGAGGTCCTTGGCCCCGACGCCCCCACCCGCGACCGGGCCGCCCTCGGCCGCGGCCTGCTTCAGCTGGCCACCCGAGGAATGATCGAGCTTCGAACCGATTTCCCAGCGATCGCCACCTCCCTGCCCGACCGTCCCCGCGCCCGCGCCATGGCCCGCCTGCAGGCCGCCCGCAACGAGGAGGGCGCGGTGAACCTGCGCCACGAGCGCATGAAGCTCGGCGCCACCGACAAGGCCGTGCTCGCGCACCTCGATGGCGCCCACACCCGGGCGGACCTGCTGACCCTGCTCCGCGAGCGCGCCCAGGACGGTCCCGTCGAGGTCCGGATCGACGGCGAGCTGCGCACCGACGACGACGCACTGGAGCACGCCCTGGAGCTGGTGCTCGATCGCATGCTGCGCGCCGCGTTCCTCTTCGCCGATGACGAGGCCTCGACGCCCTGATCGGGCGGGCGCCGTCGCTGGGCGGTAGGCTTGGGCCATGCTCCGCCACCTGGCCCTCACCGCGCTGGTCCTGGCCGCCCTCGGATGTTCCGAGCGGTCGTTCCGTGGGATCGAGGAGGAGGATCCCGAGGAAGAAGGGAACGGCGGCACCCGCGACCGCAGCCCGTGGGACCAGCTCGACGGCACCGAGCGCCCGGACGCCCTGTTCGCCGCCAGCTGGCACGCCCGGGAGGACGTCGCGCTCACCTCAGTGCGCTGGGGCTGCTACGCGGTCGAGACCGGCCCGCCGACCATCGGCTTCTTCGACCTCGACGGCCGCGTCCTGCTCACCCTGGAGCCGCCCGATCCCACCTGGGGCCTGCTCCGCGATCCGCTGACTGGCGAGTCCGTTGCCATGCCCTTGTCCCCCGTCAGCGACGCGTCCGTGCTGGTGGTGTCGGTCGAGGGTGCCGCCGGACCCGAGCCGGGCCGCCGCCACGCCTGGCTCGCCGACGGCTTCCACGAACAGAGCGTGCCCTGGCTCTCCTGGGACGGCGCGACGGCGGACACCCCCAGCGCACCCGGTCGGCTCACCATCGACGCGAGCGGCGAGGTGGTGGACCTCGGCGGCGAGATCACCGATCTACGCGTCACCGCCGATCCCACCGAGGAGCGGGTCGTGTGGGTCTCCCCGGTCTGGACCTCCCCCAGCTGGGACCTGCCGGTGCTCTTCCGCCTCGAGCTCGACGACCCGGACGGCCTGCGCGTGTGGACCCCCGAGGATCTCTTCGTCGGACGCGCTCGCCCCGACATCGACGGCCTGCTCCCGGCGGTGCTCCGGGTGCAGACCGCAGGTCGCCGGACCCGCGTCGGCCTCGAGCTGGTCGGCGTGCGCCACCGCACCGACGGGCACGAGCTGGTCGGCCCCGCCATCCTCGCCGTGGTCGACCCCCTGTCCGGCCTCGTGGTCTGGACCCGGCAGGGCTCCTACCTGCCCCTGCGCCCGGCCGCGCTGGGCCTCGACGCCGACGGCCACGCCTCCTGGCTGTGGCCCGCCTTCCAGGACGACCTCGATGTCGTCTGGGCCGTGCTCGACCACCAGGACGCCGACAAGCGCAGCGCAGTGATCAACATCCCCGAGCCCAGCGAGGACCGCTTCGGCTGCGCCCGCACCGTGGCCCTGCTGGACGCCTCCACCCACACGGCCCTGATGCACCGGGTTCGCCTCGAGGACCAGGACGGCGACGGCACCCGAGAGCCCGCCACCTCCGAGCTGGTCATCATGCACGAAGGCCGGTCGATCCTGGAGATCCCAGGCCTGGCCCAGGGGCTCGGTCGGGCCGACGTCTACCTGCACGACGTGGTGCTGCTCGACGCGCCGTGATCAGAACCGGACGCGCACGCCCGCGCCGAACAGGTCCTCGGGCGGACTCCCGTCACTCACGCGCAGCCAGCTGCCGGTGATCGCGAAGCGCTCGCTGACGTTCCACAGGCCGGTCACCTCGTGCTCGACCAGCAGATCCCGCGCCTCGAAGCCGGTGAGTCCGACGCGGGCCTGGTAGCCGAGGCCGAAGCGCGCGTCGTCGTAGCCGAGCCCGATCTGGCCGCCGCCCTGGGCCAGCACGGACGGCTTGCCCGCGGGTCGCACCGCGCCGCCGAACGCGCCGATCGTGAGGTGCGCGCTGCCACCGCCGAGCACGTCGAGGGCACCGGTCATGCGACCGAGCACCCGGCCGTCCCCGTGCAGGCGAGCGGAGAGGGAGAGCGACGCATCGCTCTGGAACACGACCCCGGCCCGGGCGATGCCGACCGGCCGCTCGCCGATGAGGCCGGCCAGGTCCAGCTCGACCGTGGGCCGACTCGTCTCCGCCTCGTCCGAGGCGGATCCGTCGTCTTCGGGAGCGTCGGCCACGGCGGGCTCGGACACCGTCGCATCCTCCGCAAGCGCGGATCCGGTCAGCAGCAAGGTCAGGAGCAGCCCGGTCACTCGTTCCTCCACACGGGATCAAGACACCGTCACCACGCGATCCCGGGACAAGAGGGACACACGGAGACACACGTCCGATCGACGCGCGGGGCCGCCCGTTCATTCAGTCGCCCACGGGATCCGCGTCGCTCCTATGGATCGGGGTCGCCGCCCTTCTTGCCGCGCCGCTCGCCGCGGAGGAACTCGGGCTCCGGGGTGCGGTTGCGACCGACGAGCACGCCCATGCCGATTCCGGCCACGCCCTGGGTCTTCTCGCCGTCCCGCTCGATCCGCGCGTCCAGCTCGACGAAGTAGCGGGTCGTGACGTGGTAGCGGACCAGCATGCCACCGCCGATCACGCCGCGCAGCACGAGCGGGCGCTGGGAGGGCACGACGTTGTCAGGAAGGTCCAGGCCCTCTCGCCCAAAGCGCAGTCCGTAGCTTACGAACACGCCAGGACGAAAGCGCTCGCCCTCCAGGGCGAACACCAGGCGGCTGCCCACGGCCAGGTCCCAGCCCCCGCCCGGGTGGCGGGTGTAGCCCGTCCGGTCGAGGCCCAGGGAGAGGTGCTCCACCGGGGTGACCTCGACCATGAGGCCGGTGTGGGCGCGAATGTCGTCCGACCAGCCGGTGGACCAGCCGATGGCGGTCGCGGTGCGGGGACGGTGGCGCTCGGAGCCGTGCACGTGCTGGGCGGCATCCGCGATGGACGCTCCCCACAGCGCGAGGCCGATCGCGGTCGCGGCGCCGCCGGTGCGCACGTCGTCCTTGCCCAGCGAGAACACCGTTCCACCGCCCACGAACACCGCCGTGCCGAGGAAGTAGCCGACCGCCTTCGACCGCTGGCCGTTGTAGAGCTGACCGCCGCCCGGGATCAGCAAGGACAGGCCGCCGGCGACGGTGGGGCTCTCGCCCAGGTTCAGGTCCTCGACAAAGGCGCCGCTCCGGTCGCGGTAGTGCTGCACCCGGGCCTGGAACGCGTCGACCTTCGGGAAGGCATCGATTCCGGACTTGTCATGCTCTGACGCCCCCTTTGCCGTGCTGGCCACCAGGTCGACCTGCTGCCAGCCGCGCACGACGGCGGGGTCGCCCGGGGACAGGGTCGCCCGGGCCTCGAACAGGCTGCCGTCGACCGCGCGACGGCGGACCAGGTAGCGGCCGGCGGGCAGGGCGAGGCGCACGTCGCGCAGCCCCACGTCGACCTCGGCCAGCTGGGTGCCGTCGGACATGCGCAGCACGGAGACGTGGCCAGCCTGGGTGCGCTCGAGCACCATGATCGCGTCGGACGCGCGCACGTCGGTGAGTGCCAGGCCCTGGTCTCCCGCGAGGTTGACGTCGAAGTGGGGTCGCTGGGTGGCGCCCGCCTCGCCGGTCCTGGCGACGACGCGATCGTAGGTGTAGCGGTAGAGCTCGTTCACATCGACGAGCCCGTCGCCCGTGTCAGCAGCGCCGCGCAGGCCGCTCACCAGGTAGTGGGTGAAGAACCCGCCGCGCAGGGACTCGGACTCCTGGGCCATCTCGTCGGCGGAGGTGGCGGTCATCCACACTTCACCGGTGGCCGCGAGGCGCTGCTCGCCGGCGAAGAGGCTGGGCGCGACCTTCGCCCCCTTCAACCGCGTGATCGAGCCGGAGCGACACGCGTCCAGGATGCCCAGGCGCGCGGTGGCGTCGATGGAGCGCACGTCGAACTTGAGCGCCTCGTACCACAGGGTGTCCCCGCGCAGGCGCAGGCCCTGGGCGTCCGCGTGGCCCGAGTAGTACAGGACGAAGAGGTCATCGTCGTACATGTCGGCGAGCACGGCGTGGTAGGCGAGCGCCTCGCGCAGGGTCTCGACGTCGGGCTGGTAGAGCACCGTGACCCGGTCCTCGCGGAACCCGCCCAGCTCGGTCAGCACCCGGGCGAACTGCTCCGCGTCGCGCTCGGCATAGCGCAGGGGCTGCAGGGTGCCGCCGCCGTCGTTCGCACCGATGACCAGCGCGTGGCGGACGGGGCCGGTGTCGTCCTGGGCCAGCGCGCGGCCGGGCAGCGCGACGCCCAGCACGACGCACACCCCGAGCAGCGCTCGGAGCCATCGTGCCGGAAGCTGGCCCACCATCGACATCGCTCTCCGCTACCCCGAAACCCGGGGAGACCGCTTGTTACTCCTTGTCGAGGACCACTCGGGTCAGCTCGCCGGTGCCGTCACGGACGTGATCTTGGATGATGTCCGCCGCCAGGGGCTCGTCGTGCACGAGCAGGAAGAAGGCCTGGGGACCGGGGGCATCGTCCAGCTCCAGCGCGAACGGCGCCTCGATGAGGCCCGTCTGGCCAGCCACGTCCAGGGTGTCGTAGATCTCCACGCTGCCGGTGCCGTCCTGCCCCGCCAGGGTGGCCAGGCGGTGACCGCGCGCGTCGAAGACCAGGTTCACCCTCGTTCCTTCGCTGACCCGCTCGCCGCTGCGCAGGGGGCGGAGGCCGGCCTCGGTGCCGACCCAGACCTCCAGTGCCGGCAGCTCGCCCTTGAAGCGGATCTCGTCCCCGCCGAGCCCACCGTCGACCGTGGTCGTGCCGGTGGGAATGCCGACGAACAGGAGCGTCACCGCCGCGACCACGAGCAGCCCGACGACCGGTCCACCGATCGCCAGCCAGCGCCGCCAGCCCGCGGGGTTGTTCGCCGGCTCCTCGGCGAGCCAGGGCGGCAGGGACTGCACGGAGAAGGCGCTCTCCGCAGCCTGGATGGCCTGGTAGCGGCGCCGGGTGTCCGGGTCCTGCTCGATGGCCTCGCGCACCCGCTCCTGCTCGGCGTCATCGAGCTCGCCGAGGTGGTACTGGTGCAGCAGCAGCGTGTTCGGTGCTTCGCGGCTCACGTGCGCTCCAGGTCCAGCCAGGAGGGGGGATCCTGGCGGACGGCGTCGCGGAACCGGGAGATGCGCTTGCGCACCGCGGCCCCGCTGATCCCCAGCATGTCGCCCACCTCCTGGTGGGTCATGCCGTCGATGTAGTGGTAGACGACGCAGTCCTGGGTGCGCTCGTCCTGGTCCTGCAGCAGGCGATCGACCAGCTGCCGGACCTCCAGGTCTCGCATGGGCGAGGTGTTGTGGAACCCGCCGTCGGGAATCGGCTGGGGCAGGTCCTCGACCAGGTCCTCCGGGCGGCGGCGACGGCTGCGCAGCTTGTTCAGGCAGGTCGTCGTCGTCACCCGGTACAGGTAGGTCGAGGGCTTGGCCTCACCCCGCCACTGATCCCGGTAGCGGTGCATCTTCAGGAAGATCTCCTGGGTGACTTCCTGGGCGTCCGCGTCGTTGCCGAGCAGCATGCGGCAGCGGTTGGTCACCATCGCGCCGTAGCGACGGTACAGCGCGGTGATGTCGAACTCCGCTGGCCCCACGGCCGCTCCCTGGCGAGCCCGCTGCCGGGCGTGGGTCAGCATAGCGGGGCTGCCCACCGGCGACAGGGTGGTTGGACTCGGCAGGCTGTGGGCGGTCGACCGCGGGGCCATCGCTCTCTCCGGGGCGTGCGGACTACTCGCAGGGGTCGGACGAGGTGCCCGAGCCGGGCTCGCCGACCAGCAGGGCGCTCTCGAAGAGCACCGCCTGGCCCTCGGCGCGGCTGATCACCAGGTCGGCCTCGCCGAGCTCCGCGGTCATGGGCACGTCGACCAGGATGAGCACCTGATCCTCGCGGACCTCGGTGAAGAGCACCTCGACGCCGCCGGTGAAGCGCACGTCGGTGACCTCGCCGATGACGAACTCGCCGTCCGCGGTCAGGTGGGCGAGGAAGGTCTCGCCCTGCTCGGCCTGGCCGGGGTCGAGGAAGAGCGAGAAGGCCGGGGCCGGCTCGGTGTCCTCGTCGGTGTCGGTGTCGGTGTCGTCACAGGCGTTGCCGTCCTGGTCACGGCCATCGGCGTCACACCAGCCACCGCTGTCGTCCCAGTCGCAGTCGAAGCAGTGATCGTCCTCGTAGATGATGCAACCCTGGAGCGCGATCGCTCCCAGCACGGCCGCAGCCAGCGATACCTTGTTCATGGTCCACTCCTCTCCGTGGGGCGTCCGGCCCTCGTTCGCTGCTTGGGACACCGCGGAGAGGCGCTGGCGGTACCTCGGGAGTGCGATTTTTTTTGAAGCGAGGAGAAGCGCGCCGTCAACGCGCGGATCGTCGAGGAGATCCGGCGGATCCGTTGACCGGCCTCGAAACTCGGCCTCCCCGGGGGATTCACCCCCGGACCCCCGTGCAGATTCCCACGCTCCGCCGTTGCGAGTTCGTACCGTGCAAGCTTCGCTTTCGCAGTACGATCTCGGCCGCCGTCGGTGGGAATCAGCCGTCCGGGAGGCGACGCACCACGTCAGCCTGGGCTGCGAGGGCTTCGGCCGCATGGCGCGCGATCTCTCGAAACAGCTCCGAGATCCTCGGCTCGTCCGAGACGCGCCCCCAGAAGCTCCGGGCCATGGACCACGCCTGGCGGAACCCCTGCACCGGCC
>CALATR010000672.1 GCA_937891875.1 uncultured Pseudomonadota bacterium
CGCGTGGTTTGGCGCAGCGTCCGACGTCGGAGGCGCCGATCAAGCTCGGCGGAGGCTCACCGTGCTGGCTTTGTAGCAAAGGCTGCTCGCTAGTCCTCGGGGATGCCGCCGCAGAGCTCGATGCCGGACTCTTCCCGCTTGATCTCGCGGACGTCCTTGGTGGTCCAGGTGTCGTTGCGGACCTTGTCGGCCAGGAAGGAGCCCTCGACCAGCAGGTGGCTCTGGCTGTTCGACCCGTAGAAATACAAGCGGAACTCCCCGGACACGGTCTCGCCGGCCTTCAGCTGGTCGCGGTCCTGATCGAAGCGGACCCAGCTGTAGTGCATCTCGCCCCACTTATCGAAGCCGCCGGGCGACTCGTCGGGACGACGCCACGCGTTGGTGGGAACGACCGGAGTGTACATGGTGCCGTCGACCTTGCCGGCGTGCATGGCGGCAAACTCGGCCTGGGTCTCACCAGCGATGCGCTCGGGCACGCGCATCATCGTGATGAAGTCCGAGTTGGCCCGGAGCTTCTCCTCGAAGTCGTCGCCCTGGAACTGGTCGAGACCGAGGGTGTTCGCGTCGACGAAGTAGAGGTCCGCGGGGTCGGGACCATCTCGGCTGTCGAGGTCGAACGCGGTGTAGGCGCGCGGACGGCCGTACAGGCCACGCTGGATGAACATCTCCTCGGGCCCGAAGCGGGCGCGGGCGAAGCCGGCCTCGTACTTCTCGGCGAGGTTCCAGGTGGACGTGGTCTGGTCCGGGTTGAACTGGTAGGCACCGCTGTTGAGCAGGAAGAGGGTGCCGGTGTCAGCGTAGCCGGGGAACTCGTAGGTGGACCCGTCGTAGTTCGGGTTGGTCATCGACCGGGTCCACTCGTCCAGCCAGTCGCCGTCGATCTTCTGCTGCGACAGGTTGCCGTTCTCGTCCTGCACGCACTCGCGCGGCTGGAACTCCGGGTCGACCACGAAGGCGAAGCGGAAGTCCTCGCCGGGCAGGCGGTGGTGGAAGGTGAGCTGGAGGTCACCCTCGCTGGTCATGATCGCCTCGCCCCGCCAGGGGTCCAGCTGCTCGTGCACGCCGATGAAGGCGTCGCGGTCGACCCAGGTCTCGTGCTGGACCGGGGCGCCACCGACGGACAGGCCGCGCCCGCCGTCGAGACAGACGTCTTCTGCGTTGACGAGGCGGTTGGGATCCTCCTCGGACAGGCCGCGGCAGTCGATCTCCCAGCTGTTCTCGAAGTCCTCGATGCGGATCTTGTCGTCCACGAACACCTGGGAGGTGTTCAGCGACAGCATCGCGGTGAAGGACCCCGCCGTGATCTCGGCGCTCTGCGGGTTGCAGCCGGTGAGGGCTGCGACTCCGACGCTGGCGACGAGTCCGAGGGGAAGGGTACGAGTGATGACGAGCGGCATGGATGGTGCTCCACGGCATGGGCCGGAGGCGGGCGAGCCGACCTTATAGGCGGGCAGCCGCCCCACGGTCAACCGGATCCGCGCACCGGAGATCCGACGTGGTCCAAGTGTCCCGGTGGCTGCGGGTGTTCACCCCGACTGTTCAGCCCCCGGGAAGCCACAGCAGTGCGCCTTCGTCCATGAACCACAGCGTCTGCACACCGCCCGGACCCGAGGCCACGATCGCCGGGCCGATGAAGGGCGCCGGGCTCTGGCGTACCTGCTCGACGATCGGCCCGACCTCGGTCTGGCGCACCACGCGGATGGCGCCGGCGTCATCGCGCACCCACAGCTCGAGCTCGCCATCACCGTCGCTGTCCTGGACCTGCAGGCGCCCGGATCCATCGACCACCGTGGTGCTGTCCTCTCCCTCGATGGAGAGCCCGTCGGGCGTGCTCGTGACCAGCGCCCGGGAGCCGTCCGCCTGGGGCCAGGCGACGCACCCGCCGGTACACCCGACCACCGCTCCGTCGATGATCGCGGCGTCAGCGAACACGTCGCTGGTGGTCACGTCCGGGGTGAACCCGTCCAGGAAGCTCGTGGTGCCGGTGTCGGTGGTGACCACGCCGCGCACGGCCTGACCGGGTCCGGCGCAGGCCACCGTGCGGGGTCCGCTGACCGCCTGGCGCCCGACCACCGCGTCCGTGGACAGGTCCACCAGCACGACCTCGTCCTCCAGCAGGACCCACACGTCCGCGCCGCATCCGGCCAGATCCACGACCGCACGGCTCGCGCCGAGGGCGATGGTGCCCTGGTCGACCGGGGACTCGGCCTCGATGGCAAAGTGCCGCAGGCCGAGCGCACCCTCCAGGTCGACCACCCCGGCGACCTCGTCGAAGCGGGCATCATCGTCGAAAGCGACCAGCTCGCTGACCAGGCTCTCGCCGCGTCGACGCACGCTGGGCAGGGCCGGCTGCCAGCGGTCCAGCGCGTCGCCCGTGAGCTGGCCGGCCACGAGCATCCACGCCGCGGGGCTGGCAACGAGCAGGTCTGGCACGGAGTCGTCGGCGCCCATCGACCCGATGGCGATGGGACCGATGCGGTCGAGGGTACCCGCTTCCCGGCGTACCACCTGGCCATCCGTCAGGTCGTAGGCCACGGTCCGCAGGGTGCCGTCCTCGTCCAGCAGCCACAGCTCGGACACGCCATCCCCGGTCGCGTCGCCCGCGGCGAACCAGCCGCCGAGCACCTCGATGCGCACGACGAGGGGCGCCTCTCCCGCGAGGTCCCAGATCTCCAGCGTGCGCGCCGCGCCCTCTCGCCGGGGTGAGGCGACCACCAGATCATCCACCCCGTCGCCGGAGAAGTCTCCCGCGTGCAGGAGGCGGCTGCCGTCGACGGCGCCCACGTTGAGGCGGTTGCCGGTGGCCGCGATGACGCCGTCGGCCAGACGGAAGCGCTGCCACTCGGCGTCGGGGACCAGCGCGGTCAGCACGGGACGACCGTCGGACAGATCCCGCGCGATCGCCATGTCGGAGATGTCGACCGGCAGGGTCGTCTCGTCGATGGGCTCGAAGCCGTAGGCGCCGTCGCCGATCCAGGCC
>CALATR010000673.1 GCA_937891875.1 uncultured Pseudomonadota bacterium
CGACGCGCTCATCGCGGCGATCGTGCGCCCCACCGCCCTCAAGGCGACCACGCTGGACATGCCGCGCAACGACGGCCCGCACATCGCGGCCGCCGACGACCTGCCCCCGATGCTGTCCGCCAAGGCCCTGTCCGACCTCGTGAAGGGCGGCGGCGCCCTGCCCGCGACCACCGTCGCCCGCCCCGCCCCCCAGGCGGCCCCGGCCCCGGTGATCGACCGCCCCGACCCCAAGGGCGTGCTGCTCGCGACCGTCGCCGAGAAGACCGGCTACCCGGTCGACCTGCTCGACATGGGCATGGACCTGGAGTCGGACCTCGGCGTCGACAGCATCAAGCGCGTCGAGATCCTCTCCGCGGTGCAGGAGGCCCTGCCCGGCGCCGAGCCCATTCCCGACGACGAGCTCGCCAGCCTGCGCACCCTCGGTGAGGTGGCCGCACGCCTGGAGCAGGCCCTCGGCCCGGCCGGCACCGTCGCTCCGGTGAGCGCGCCTGCGGCCCCCGCGACCCCGTCCGTGCCTGCCCAGAAGGCGTCTGCGACCGCGGATGTGGAGGGCGTGGTCATGGCGGTCGTCGCCGAGAAGACCGGCTTCCCCGCCGATCTCCTGGGCGTGGCCATGGATCTCGAGTCTGACCTGGGCATCGACAGCATCAAGCGCGTCGAGATCCTCTCCGCCGTGCAGGAGCGCATCGTCGGCCTGCCCGAGCTCCCCGACGACGAGCTGGCCAGCCTGCGTACCCTCGGCGACATCATCGCCCGCCTGCAGGACGCCCTCGGCAGCTCGGCCCCCGCCTCGGCGCCGGCCCCGTCCGCCCCTGCCATCGACGTGCAGGGCGCGCTCATGGGCGTGGTCGCCGAGAAGACCGGCTACCCGGTCGACCTGCTCGAGCCCGGCATGGACCTCGAGTCCGACCTGGGCATCGACAGCATCAAGCGCGTCGAGATCCTGTCCGCCCTGCAGGAGGCCGTGCCCGGCATGCCCGACCTGCCCGAGGACGAGCTGGCCGCCGCACGCACCCTGGGCGACATCGCCGCGCTGGCCCTGGCGAACGTCGGTGGGGCCCCCGCCGCTGCGGTCGTCGAGTCCACGGCGAGCGTACAGACCGTGGTCGAGGCGACCGGTCCCGTGCGCCGCGAGGTGGTCGTCGTGCCCGCCCCGGACGGGGTCGGCGTGACCATCTCCGGCACCGTCGCCCTGACCCGGGATCGCCTGGGCCTGGCCGACAAGCTGGCCGCCGCCCTGCGTGAGGATGGCGTCACGGTCGACATCATCGACCCCGACTGGAGCACCGTCGCCGACATCCGCGAGTCCCTGCCCCCCGGCACCGGCGGGGTCGTGCACCTGGCTTCCCTGGGCGCCATGGACCGCGACCTGGAGCGGCGCATCCGCGGCGGCTTCCTGCTCGCCAAGGCCGCGCCCGAGGTCGGGCTGTTCGCGACGGTCAGCGGGCTCGGTGGCACCTTCGGTCACGACGCCCTGGCCGGTCCGCCGCTGCAGGGTGCACTCGCCGGGCTCGCGAAGACGGTGGCCCAGGAGTGGCCTGCAACGCGCGCTCTCGCGATCGACATCGATCCCGACATGGTCGACGCCGACGCCCTTGCCGCCGAGCTGCTCACCGACCGCGGCGTGGTCGAGGTCGGACTCGCCGACGAGCCCATCACCCTCGATGCGGTCGAGGTGACCCTGGGCGAGGGTGACGGTGAGCCCCCGGTCGCGCCTGGCGATCTGGTCGTCGTCACCGGCGGAGCGCGCGGCGTGACCGCCCGGGTCGCCGTCGAGATGGCGCGGCGCTGGCGCCCGACCCTGCTCCTCCTCGGGCGCAGCCCCGCGCCCGGCGCCGATCCTGCCTGGGCCGACGGTGTCGCCGACGACCAGCTCAAGCCCGCCCGCATCGCCCAGCTGCGCAAGGAGGGCGCGCCCTTCGACCCGCGCCGCCTCGAGCGCGAGCTGTCCGAGGTCCGCAAGGCCCGCGAGATCCGCGACACCCTGGACGCGATCGACGCCGCCGGGTCCCGTGCCCACTACGCCGTCGCCGACGTGACCGACCGCGAGGCCGTCGGCCGCGCCATCCGCACGACCATGACCCAGGCCGGCCCGGTCCGGGGCATCGTGCACGGCGCCGGCGTGATCGCCGACAAGCTCATCGTCGACAAGTCCCCCGAGGATGCCGAGCGCGTCATGGGCACCAAGATCGGCGGGCTCGACCACGTGCTGGGCGCGGCCGACGTCAGCCAGCTGAAGCTGGTCGCCGTCTTCA
>CALATR010000674.1 GCA_937891875.1 uncultured Pseudomonadota bacterium
CCAGGGCGGCCAGCATGCTGAACGCGGTGTTTCCGGCCTCTGCGACTGCGCCGCCCCCGCCACCGTGGTCGAGCTCGGCGACAAAGCCGTCGATATCACGCTTCGTGAAGACGGCGTCGGCCGCGACCCCCATGAGCACCCCCGTCGTACCGTACCACTGCCTCATGCGGCGCCGTGAGGGATCCCCGACCCACCCCTACGGAAACCCGGCGTCCGCCCACGCCTGGATGAGATCCTGGTCGCTCTGCGGCAGCGCCTCCCGGCCGAACGGCATCGCCCCGCTGCCCACCTGGGCCTGGATGTCGGCGAAGCGGGCCTGCCACTGCTCGGCGGTGTGCAGCGGGGTCGACGCGCTCTCTCCGTGGCACTCGACGCAGGTTGCGGCGGCGAGTGGGCCGATGTCGTCGTCCCAGGTCACGCCATCGCCGATCGCCACCTGCTGCTGCACGATGACCTCGCTGCCGTCGTCCCAGGTCACCGTGACCCGCAGCAGCGCCTCGGTCGTCTCGTCGGGGAGGCCGCTCGGGTCCAGTGACCCGACAAAGGGCGGGCCGGCGACGGGGGATTCGCTCTGCTCCAGGCGCAGGGTGACGGCGGACACGGCATCCGGTCGGCCAGCGTCGACCGTGATGTCGACCGCGTGGGTCAGCAGGAGCGGCACGTCCAGGACGCGCGCGGTGGGCTCGACCGAGACGCGCTCGATGGTGTCTCCGCTGCGGATCAGCAGGCGCCCGTGGGCGTCCACCGCCAGGGGCTCGCCGGTGAGCGTCACCGGCGCGATCCCGGCCACGGTTCCGGTCCAAGCTCGGGAATCGCCGATGATCCACACCCGGTCCGAACCGGGATGCGCGAACACGGCGTCGGCCTCCACGTCCACATCGAGCCAGGTGCCGTCGCCCGCGTCCCCGTCGACGCGCACGCTGGTGACGCCGTCCTCGACCAGCCACACCTCCCCGCCCGCGGTGATCGCCGCGCTCTGCAGGCCGGGCGCATCGATGGCGTCCACCGCGGCGAGGCGCCCGTCCACCGCGAACAGGCCGTCGTCGTGGCGCAACCAGGTCACGTCACCTGCGGGGATGACGTCGGTCACGGTGGCGTCCACGTCCAGGGCGGCCAGGGCGCCGGAGCGCCAGTGCAGGGGCACGTCGGCGAGCAGCCACAGGTCGCGCCCGTCGCTGACCGCGCGGGTGACGGGCTCGTCGACCAGATCCGAGAGCGGGCTCTCCCGGGGGGGATCGCCGCTGGCCCACAGGCCGTCTGCAGTGGCGAGCAGCAGCTGACCGTCGATGAAGGCGGCGGCGGTGGGCTGCAGGTCGCCGAACGGCACGTCGGCCGGCGCGGGCTGGCGCACGTCGTGCAGCGTCAGGCTCGATCCCAGGGCGAGCCAGCGGCCAGCGCCCAGGAAGAACGCGGCATCGGGGGCGTCGCCGAGGCGCTCGATCGTGGCAGACGGGGCGTCATCGCCCACGGGCACGCCACCAGTGTGGGGTCGGGGCTGAGCGTCTGGCGTGCAGCCAGTGAGGACGATGAGGAGTGCGGCGACCCGCACGGTGCGGACGGACATGGATCGCTCCCCGACTCGCGACGCCGTGGAGTATCGCCCCTCCGCTGCCGTCCCCTGCCGTCAGAGCCCTTGCACGAAGCGGGACAGCGGGCCGTCGTCGTAGCCGACCCGTGACGGATCACCCAGGATGTACGCCGCAGGTGCGCCCTCGACGGTGGCCAGGAGCGTCCGCTTGTCGCCCGGATCCTGGGCGATGAGCGCGGCGGTCAGGCGCGCGTCCCGCAGGCCGTCCGCCGGGGCCCCGCCCTCCTCCAGCAGATCGAGGATGAGCAAGGCCTGGTCCAGCTCGCCCTGGCCGACGGCGATGAGGGCGCGGGTGGCCTGCACCCGCCAGGTCTGGCCGGGCGGGGGCCCGCCGAGCTCGTCGAGCAGGTTCTGGGCGATGGCGGGCTGCCGGGAGGCGGCGGCACGTCCGGCCCACAGGAGGAGCAGGGCGTCGCGCTCGGGGATGTCGGGGGGCAGGAAGACGAGGAGCTGCTCGGCGGTCTCGACGGCGTCGGGACGCTGGCCGAGCGCCCACAGGGCTGTAGCCTCGGCGAGCTGGCCGCGACCGGTCTCGCCGTCCTCGAGGAAGTCCAGGTACTCGGAGGCGGCGGCGGCCACGTGCTCGTCCCGGGAGGCGGCCGCCTTGCGCAGCAGGGGGATGGCGCTGTCGGCCTCGGCGTCGGCCAGGTAGACCTCCGCGGCCAGCACCAGTCCGGCCGGTAGCCCGCTGGCCTGACCGTGGCGGCGGACGGCGTCGAGGTCGTTGCCGCGCAGGGCAACCAGCGCACGACGGAGCTTGATCCCCGACTGGTACTCGTCGGGCACCTCCGCCTCGGCGTCGCGGAGCAGGGCGTCCGCACCTTCCAGATCGCCGGTGAGCATGCGGGTGTACGAGCAGGCGATCATCGCCTCGGGATCCTCGGGATGGGCCTTCAGCACGGTCTCGAAGGCGGCGTGTGCCTGGGGCAGCTGGTCCCGCTGCAGCGCGTCGTAGCCGGCGGCGAGCGGTCCGTCGGTGGGCAGGCGGTCCATCGCGACGAGGTGGATCGGCTCGTCGGGGCCAAAGGCGCCGGGCGGATCGAAGAACGCCAGGAAGCCGATGGTACCGACGGCGATCACGGCCACCGCCGCCACGGCCACCAGCGCCCCGCCACCGAGCACCACCGGCCACATCCAGGGACGGCTCGCGCCCCGGTCCAGCTCCGCGTCGATGGCGGGCCACAGGTCCCGCGAGGGAGGCACGTCCTGCCGCAGCGAGGCCAGCTCGGCGCTGAGCGCGTCGTCGTCGTGGATGTCGTGGCTCATGACAGCCTCTCGCGGAGCAGGGAGCGGGCGCGGTGGAGCTGGGACTTGCTGGTGCCGACGCTGATCCCCAGGGCATCTGCGATGTCCTGGTGGCGCCAGCCTTCGACGTCGTGGAGGACCAGGACCCGGCGGGCCTTGGCGGGCAGGGTGTCGACGGCGCGCTGCAGGTCGATGCGGCGGCCGGGACTGGGGGCAGCGGCCGTCTCGGGCACGGTGTCGCGGGAGCGCCGCCACCAGGGGGTGCGGTCGTGGTCGATGACCACGCGTACGGCGATGCGGTGGAGCCAGGTGCCGAAGGCGGCGTCTCCGCGGAAGCGCTTCAGGTGGGTCCAGGCCTTGATGAAGGTGCGCTGGGTGAGCTCCTCGGCGCGGCGATCATCGCCTCCGCACAGGCGCAGGCACAGGCCGTTCACGGTGGCGGCGTGTTGGCGATAGAGCGCCTCGAACGCCGCACGATCGCCGTCCTTTGCGCGCTCGACCAGGGGGTCGGGCGCACGCCGGGTCACGGGGGGCGGCGGCTCGTTCACGGGCGCTCTCGGCTGGGCGTTGCGACTAGCGACACGCATCTTCGGTGCCCGCGGCGCTGATGCACAGGGCCAGGGCCTGATCGGACGGCTTGCCCACGGCCTTGCTGTACTCGAACCACTCCCGGGCGAACGTGACCGTGTCGGTGCGCCAGCGCTGCAGCTTCGCCGGATCGACCTCCTGGCCCCCCGCCTTCTTCTCCTCGAGCGACTGCCACTCCCGCCCGGCGGCGCGCGCCTTGAGGCCGCGCAGCTTGAGGGTGTTGCGCTCGTAGTGGGGGCTGGTCCAGACGGTGCGGTTCTCCAGCGCCACGTCCGACCAGCGGATGACCGCTGCGGGCGACCGGCCCTGGCGCGCCAGGTGGCTCGCGTAGTTCATCGCGATCGCCGGGTCCGAGCGCTCGATCTCGTCGAGGTGGCGCACGACCAGCTGCTCCCAGCGCGACTTGTCGCCGGTGGTCCAGGCGTCGTAGAGCAGCGGCCGCGAGGCCTTCGAGCGCGCCGTGATCTTCGCGGTGCCGCTGCCGGCGACCTTCTCGAGGCAGGTGCGCTGGGCCTCCGTGAGCTTGCCGAGCATCGCCTTGCCCTCGATCTCGTTGCGGTCGCCGCAGTCCTCCAGGGCGGTCGGGTTGGCGGCCATGACCGGCTGGGGCTCGGCCTCGCCCTGCTGGGGCTTGTCGTCAGGCTCCTCGGTGGAGCCGCAGCCGTCGCCGTCGGCGCAGCCGGGCTCGACCGGATCCTTGGGGGACACCGTGGGCTTCTTGTCGTCGTTGGACAGGGCGGGCGGGGTGCGGTCGAGCGGGTTCGGGTTCATCTCCACCCGCTCGATCACGTCGGTAGGCTGGACTTCCGGCGGATCGACCCGCGCGACGACGGTCTCGGTGGTCGGCGGCCCGGAGTAGACGGACAACCCGGCAAACGGGTCGAAGGCGGGCTGGCTCTCGAGGGCGAACCAGCTCACCCGCAGGTCCGACGGCGTGGGCACACCGACCTTGTCCTTCACCGGCTCCGGCGAGATCGGGTCCCCGCCCACCAGGCACGCGGCCCAGCCGTCGGAGCAGGGCAGGGCGGGGAAGGCGTCGGCGAAGTCGGACCAGTCGACCGCGTGGGCCGGGGCGGCGAGCAACGAGAGCAGGAGCGGGAACACGGGACCTCCGAGTGCGTACGACCGTCAGACGGGGCAGCGGCTCCCAGGGTTGGAATCGGGATCGAGAAAACTCGGATGTGCGATCGACTACCGTCGACCGGCGGGGAGGGCAGCGGGCGGTTGTCGGTTCGGGGAGCGGATCCCAGGCACGTGGTGGGCGTCCGCCCGGGCGTCCGGATCTCCCACACGGAAGGTGGACCATGGAGCGCTCGGAGCTGTCCTCGGACGACGACGAAGAACAACCTCGGACCCTCGCCGAGCAGCTGGCGACGATCGTCAGCGGCCAGCGGCTGAGGGTCCTCATCGTGGGTGGCGGCATCGCCGGCGCGACCCTGGCCGCGGCCCTTCAGCGGCACGACATCACGGCGGCGATCCTGGAGCGCTCGGTCGACCCCGAGGCGGACGGCTACATGCTGGGGCTGATCCCGCTCGGCGGCAACGTCCTGCACGCGCTCGGCCTGTGGGATGCGTACGCGCGCGAGAGCGTGCCGATCCACGCCTACGCCCTGCACGACGGCACCGGCGCCCTGATCCGCCACTACCCGCTGGCCTCGATCACCGACCGGTTCGGTGACTGGCGGGGGGTGGAGCGGGGCCGTCTGCTCGACCTGCTCCTCGACCGGGTGGCGCCGGTGGTGCGCGGCGGCACGGTCGCCTCGTTCATGCCCGTCGCACACGGGCTCGCGGTGACGTTCAGCGACGACTCCACGGAGCGCTTCGACGTGGTCATCGGCGCCGACGGAATGGGCTCACACCTCCGCGACCTGCTGCTCCAGGTCGGCGACATCTCGGTCTTCGACACCGGCTGGGGCGGCTACGTCGCCTGGGCTCACGCCGACGGCCTCGACCTGGACGTGTACCGCGAGGCCTGGGGCCCCGGCTTCGGCATGGGCATGTACCCGGTGCCCGGCCGCGTCGGACTCTTCCTCGGCGGACCCAACCATGCGCTGTCGACCCGCTCGCTCGGCGAGGCCGCCCACGACCTGCGTCAGCACCTGATCTACGGTCCGTTTGCCCGCGCGCTCGACCAGCTGGAGCGCAACCAGCCGGCCTTCTACTGGCGCATGGCCGACGTGCGCGCGGATCACTGGGTCGAGGGCCGGGTCGCACTCCTCGGCGACGCTGGCGCAGGCTTCCTGCCCACCGCTGGCGTCGGGGCGAGCGCCGCGATGGAAGCGGCGTACGAGCTGGCTCAGCGGCTGGCTTCGACCAAGTCTGCGGGAGTGCTGGATGCCCTGCTCGCCTTCGAGGCGCGGGAGCGTCCGCGGGTGGAGCAGCTCCAGCGCTCTTCCCGGTGGATCGGCCGCTTCATGTTCGTCGAGTCCAAGACCCTGACCTGGGCGCGGGACCACGCCATGCAGCACGTCGGCCTCGACACCGTGTTGTCCGACGTCGAGCAGATCATGTCCACCGCGCGCCTGTCCCTGCGTCACCACGCGTAGGGCCAGGGCGGGGAGCCGGTTCAGTTGCTGATGTACGGCACGTCGACGTCGAAGCTGAACGCGTCGTGGGTGCAGTCCCCGCCGCCCTGGCCGTCGGAGACGGTGTCGTTGTCGCCGAAGACGACGAAGCCGAACTCGTAGCGCTCCTCCTGGCGGGCCCGGAGCGACAGCTCGTCCACGAGGTCGTCGTCGAAGTCGAGCAGGAGCGGCTGGCGGGTGTCGGGGCTGGGGATCGTGCAGTTGGAACGCCCCTCTTCCTGACCCAGGCACCACGGCTGGCCGTCGAAGGCGAAGGCCTGGCCCACGATGCTGTCCCAGTCCCACTCGGGCAGGCCGCTGGACGTGGTGGGCAGCTCGGCCACCTTGTCGCCGGAGCTGCTGGCGAGCACGACCCCGGCGAAGAGGAAGAACATGTGGTCGTCGTAGACCATCTCCGGCTCGACCTCGGGGTCCACCTGGAACTCGAAGCCGAGGTCGCAGACGACGACGTCCTGGGGCAGGTCGACCGTGGCGTAGGCCTCGTCCCGGGCGGTGACCATGCCCTGGGCGGGGCCGATGTTGCCGTTCTCCCCCCAGGCGCAGGTCTCGTTGTTGGCGGGAACCTCCACCCGGACGGTCTCGATCTGCGGCTCGTAGCGGGCACACAGCTCGGCGATGTCTTCGGGCGTCTCGACGTTCAGGTCGATGGTGCCGCGGCAGCCGACGACCAGGAGCAAGACGGCGGGGAGCAGCGCACGCATGGGTACCTCCAGCGCGTATGCCCCGAGATTACCAGCGATCGGACCGATAGACGGTCGTGATGTGTCAGAGCCGTGTCAGCGAGTGGCGTCAGCGGTTCGAGCCGCCGCCTCCGCCGCCGCTCCCGGCTGGAAATCCGCCGGTGACCTCGATCTCCACGCGGCGGTTCTGGGCGCGACCCGCCGGGGTCCGGTTCGGCGCGATGGGCTTGGCGTCGCCGTAGCCGACCGCCTCGATGTGGTCGCCGTTGGCGCCGCGGCGGATGAGCTCGATGCGGATGGCCCGCGCCCGGCGCTCGGACAGGACCTGGTTGGCGTCGCTGTCGCCGTCGGAGTCAGTGTGCCCGCCGACGCGGATGGTCAGGTCGGGGGCGTCCTTGAGGACCTGGGCGATCTCGTCGAGCACGTCGGTGCCCTGGGACAGGGTCGCCTGGCCGCTCACGAAGGTGATGGGCTGGAGCAGCTCGATGGCCTGGTTGGTGACCCGGACCTTGGTCGGCGGGGTGTCCGGGCAGCCATCGCCGTCGAGGTAGCCGTTGGCGGTCTCGGGCTTGGCCGGGCAGCGGTCGTTCGCGTCGCTGATCCCGTCCTCATCGGCATCAGCGAGGGGGCAGC
>CALATR010000675.1 GCA_937891875.1 uncultured Pseudomonadota bacterium
CCCCCGCCGCGACCAGCTCCGCCAGACCCACCGCGTCGAGCGCGTCGTACTCCGTGATGCCCACTGGACCTCCGAGGCCAGCGCCCTAACCGCTTCGTCCGCGCGTACCGGTCACGCCGCGATCGGTCGTGAAGGACTTGTCAGCAGGTGGCGGATCGCCCCTGGTACAGCCAATCTCCGGCCATGAGCACGCGACTTCCGAGCCTCCTCGCCACGGCCCTGCTGCTGACCGCCTGCACTGGAGGGGACACCGAGGACACCGATCCGGCGGACACCGGGCCCGCCGCCCCGATGATCAACCTCATCGGCGAGTGGTGGATGCCCGCGGGTGACCGCCTGCCCAACCAGGACGAGGGCTGGTGCGAGGAGCTCACGCCGGACCGCTTCGACGACGCGCGCTGCTTCCAGCTGCCGACCAGCTGCGAGCAGGGCATGATCTTCGACACGCCCAACGGCCGCGCCACCGCCGAGTGGATCGTCATCATCCAGGCCACCGAGTGCAGCCAGGACCTCCCGGTCGAGGTGCACGCGAGCACCCGCTACGCCTTCTTCGAGTGGCTCGGACGCAACGACGAGGGCGACGCCGACCTCTACCGGGTCAACGCCCGCGAGTGGGAGGTCCGCGAAGACCCTGACGCAGAGCAGGAGGTCGGCGACGCGGTCGTGGTGACCTCCCAGGATCTCGTGTTCCGGCTGGCGGAGGACTACCGCTGGGAGCCCTGACCCGCGGTCGAATCCGCTTGCCGGTCAGGAGTGGCAGGATCCGCCACAACACCCGTCGAACTCTGGCTTTCGCGCGGCCTGGATCGCGCCCCAGCCCTCGCGGCCGATGAGGAAGGCCAGACCGAGGGAGGCGACGGCGTCGGCCCACCACAGCGCGGGCACGGCCCAGTAGAGCAGGCTGCCGGCGAGCAGCACGACGGAGAGCTGCAGGCAGGAGCGGGAGCAGGCGGCATCCGCGAGCAAGGTGCGGCTGTCGAGCTGCCGGGCGACGCGATCCTTGGCCCTCCACAGGAAGACCATCAGGGCGATAGACACCCCAGAGATGACCAGGCCGGGCAGGGTCGAGCTGGGATGGGATCCGGTGACCAGCTGGGCAACCGCGCCGATGGTGACGCCCACGCCCAGCAGGAGCAGCAGGCCCCCGACGATGCCGGTGCCCACCTTCTCCCGGTCGCGAGACAGGAGCTCGCCCCGACCATTCTCGCCGCGCAGCCGCCACAGCACGATCACCGCGGCGCCCACCTCGACAAAGCTGTCCACGCCGAAGCCGAACAGGGCGAGGCTCTCCTCGGCGACCCCGAAGCCCATGGCGATGACGCCCTCCACCACGTTCCAGGCGATGGTGGCGACCGCGAGCCACAGGGCCAGGCGCACGGCGTTGGGGCCGGTGTGCAGGGCAGGGTCGGTGGCGGGAGCGGACATGGTCCGATCGTAACCGACCGACCTCCGTCGCTGCCGACCGACGTTCGTCACTTCGGCGACGAACGTCGGCGGACTTCGACGCTGGTTGGAGGCTCGATCCCGTGCTGCACGAGCTCGGTGGTGTGGTACGGCCCGTGCACCGGCGCCGGGCATGTACCGACACACCGTCCGTTGTCAGTCCGGGGGTCCGCTCTTCTCGACCTGGGAGGAGGGTGCGCGCCTGTGGCGCCAGCTCACCGCCGGCCTGCCCGATCTGCTCGCACTGTGCGTGCTCCCCGACTGCATCCTGCTGCTCCACGCAGAGCCCGTCCGCGATCGCCTGGCCCGGGTCCTCTCCGGCTACACCCGCTGGCGCAACGTGCACCACGCCGCGGACAGCGCACTCCTGGGCTGCAACCCGCGGATCGAGGCCCTGAACAGCGCCCTCGCCCAGCGCGACGCCCTGCAGGAGGTGCACCTGGCACCCGTGCGGGCCGGGCTGGTCAGCGATCCCATCGCCTGGCCGCTGTCTACCCACCTCGACGCGCTGGGCCTGACCTGGCCCGCCGCCCGACCGCCCATCGCCGACCGCCTCGCCTTCCACGAGCGGGTGAGCTCCGACCCCGCCGTGTCGGTCAGCGGCACGCCGGTGCCCGCGCCCGGCCCCGCGGACCAGACCCTCGAGCGCGTCCTGGACGCGGTCAGCCTGGCGACCCGCACTCCGGTCGAGGACGTGATCGGTCGCCGCGGCGCCGCCCGCACCCTGTTCCTGGCCGCCGCCCGGGAGCTCACCCCGGCCTCTGCCCCGGAGCTCGCCGAGTTCGCCGACCTGCATGTCACCACCGTGCGGCGCTCCTCGGACACCCATGCGCCACTGGAGCGCATCGCGGCGTTGGCGGCCGATGAACGCTGTGTGGGACTGCGCCGGAGCACCCTGCAGCAGGCCCTGTGCCGGTGGAGGCGCGTACGGGCGCGCTCCCCGTCGTCCGCTAGGGTGGTCTCGCCCGAGGATGCCCCCGAGGACGCGTGATCCCCGCCGCCAGCAACGTCGACAATGCGGTCGACGCCATCGTCCGCCCCGTCGCGGACGTCATCAAGGCCATCGTGTTCTTCGATGTGCCCGCCTTTGGAGCTGACTGGCCGCTGGTCGTCGTCTGGCTCGTCCTTGGCGGGCTCTTCTTCACCGTGGTCTTCCTGGGGGTGAACCTGTGGGGTGTGCCGCTGGGCATGGCCATCACCGCCGGCCGCTACGACGAGGAGGGCGCTCCCGGGGAGGTCAGCCACTTCCAGGCCCTGGCCACGGCCCTGTCCGGCACGGTCGGCATCGGCAACATCGGCGGGGTGGCGGTGGCGATCGTCGCGGGCGGACCGGGGGCGACGTTCTGGATGGTCGTCGCCGGGGTGCTGGGCATGGCGACCAAGTTCGCCGAGTGCACCCTGGGGGTGCGCTACCGCAAGGTGAACCCCGACGGCACCGTCTCGGGCGGGCCCATGTACTACCTGGACCGCGGCCTGAAGGAGCTCGGACTCGGCGGCCTGGGCAAGGTGCTGGGCGTCTTCTATGCCGGCGGGATCGTCGTCGGCTGCCTGGGCATCGGCAACATGTTCCAGTCCAACCAGGCCGCGGTCCAGCTGCAGGCCATCACCGGCGGCCCCGAGACCGGGTGGCTGGTCGGCTGGGGCTGGGCCATCGGGCTCGTGCTGGCCGTGGTCGTGGGCCTGGTCATCCTGGGTGGCATCAAGAGCATCGCGTCGGTCACGGACAAGCTGGTGCCGTTCATGGGGATCCTCTATGTCGTCGGTGCGGTCACCATCGTCGCCATGAACGCCCACGTGCTGCCCGCCGCCTTGTCCCGCATCGTCACCGAGGCGTTCACCATGCAGGGCGCTGCCGGCGGGGCGGTCGGCGCGATGGTGGTCGGCTTCCAGCGGGCGGTGTTCAGCAACGAGGCGGGCATCGGCTCCGCGTCCATCGCGCATGCGGCCGTGCGCACCAACCACCCCGCCACCGAGGGCCTGGTCGCCACCATGGGGCCGCTGGTCGACACGGTCATCATCTGCACGCTCACCGCGCTGGTCGTGACGACCACCGCGGAGCTGGACGCCCAGTACTTGAGCCAGAAGCTCGAGGGGGTGGCGCTCACCTCGGACGCGTTCGGCCGCCAGCTGTGGTGGTCCCCCTACGTGATCGCCGTCGCCGCGATCCTGTTCGCGGTCAGCACGATGATCGCGTGGGCGTACTACGGGCTGAAGGGCTGGACCTACCTCCTGGGTGAGGCCACCGCCGTGAAGAACGCCTACAAGCTGGTCTTCTGCCTGTTCATCATCGTCGGTGCCGCCATCGAGCTGGACGCGGTGCTCGACATCTCCGACGCCCTCGTCTTCCTCTTGTGCGTGCCCAACATCCTGGGCGTGGGCATCCTCACGCCGGTCGTGTGGCGGGAGCTGCGCAGCTTCCTGGGCGTGGTCCGGGCACGCTGGCAGGGAGCGGGCTGACCCGGACCGCCGTCGGTCAGCCGTCCGCGGCGTCGAACCGGCCGACCCGGGCCTGCAGCGCACGAGGCGGCAGACCAGGGCCCGCAGGCGAGCACTCGGATCACTGCGCCCGTACCGCCGCGCGCTGGCGCAGCAGATCGACCAGCACGCGGCTGTCCCCGTCCGCGGCGAACTCGGCGAGATCGTCGCGGGCCTCCCAGTCGGCGAGCGCCCGGCGGGCGTGCTCGGGGCCCCGCTCGAACGCATCGAGGAGCGCGCGGGCCAAGGACAGGCAGGCCTCGGCGTGGCGGAGTCTGGCGTCGGGCGCGGCTCCTGCGTCCGCGATCAGCGCCGCCCCGCGATCGAGCTCCTCCCTCGCCTCTCGGGGAGCCCCGGACGCGGCGCAGCCCACGGCGTGCAGC
>CALATR010000676.1 GCA_937891875.1 uncultured Pseudomonadota bacterium
CGGACGAGGCGGTCGAGGAGACCGAGCGCATGCTCGACGTCTACGCCGACTTCTGCCGGGAGACCCTGGCTGTTCCCGTGGTGAAGGGCATCAAGTCCGCGAACGAGCGCTTCGCCGGCGCGGTCGAGACCTACACCATCGAGGCGCTGATGCAGAACGGCTGGGCGCTGCAGTCGGGCACCAGCCACTTCCTCGGCCAGAACTTCGCCAAGGCCTTCGACGTCACCTTCCAGGACAGCGAGGGCAACCGTGAGCACGTCTGGGCCACGTCCTGGGGCGTGTCGACCCGGCTCATCGGGGCCGTGGTCATGACCCACTCCGACGACGATGGCCTGGTCCTGCCCCCCAAGGTCGCGCCGACCCAGGTGGTGGTCATCCCGGTCGGCAAGTCCAAGGACCTGCCCGCGGTCATGGAGCAGGTGGACCCCATCGTCGCGCGCCTCAAGGCCGCCGGCATCCGGGTCAAGGTCGACGATCGCGACAACGTGCGCCCCGGCGCGAAGTACTTCGAGTGGGAGCGCAAGGGCGTGCCCCTGCGCCTCGAGGTCGGACCCCGGGACCTGGCGAAGGGCCAGTTCTTCTCCAAGACCCGCATCGGCAAGGACAAGTTCGGGATCGCGTTCGAGACCGTCGTGGACGACGTCAAGCGCGTGCTCGAGGAGGTCCAGGCCGAGCTGCTGGCCAAGGCGACCGCGTTCCGCGAGGCCCGCACCTTCGACGCCGACACCCGCGAGGAGTTCGAGGCCATCCTGACCGGGGACACGCCGGGCTTCATCAAGGTGCCCTGGGGTGGCGACAGCGCGGACGAGAAGCGCGTCAACGACGAGACCAAGGCCAGCATCCGCTGCTACCCGCTGGGAGCCGGCAAGCCCGATGGGCTCACCTGCCCGCTGACCGGCAAGCCCGCCTGGACCTGGGCGCTGTTCGCTCGCGCCTACTGATGCGGCCGGTGCCGGTGCGGATCAGAGCGTTCGCGCCGGCATAGGGAAGGGGATAGCGGGCTCGCCGCGAGGAGGAGCCCATGACCACGACCGCCTGTGCACGCTGCAGCAAGCAGGTCCCCGACGCCCAGCTGATCCCGCACCGGGGCAAGCGCATCTGTCTCGAGTGCGAGATGGAGATCGAAGAGACCGCGAACATGCGCAAGAGCGTGTATCGGTCCATCTTCAGCCTGCCCGTGGCCATCATCGTGGGCTGGCTGACCATCTGCATCCCGTTCGCGAACTTCGTGCTCTTCCCGCTGGCGTCGATCGCCCAGGTCGTGCTCGCCGTGCAGGGCATCCGCCTGGGCATGTCCATCAACCAGGCCCCAGAAGAGTTTGGCGTAGGCACCACCGAGCCCATCCTGCTCATCGTCTTCGGCGCGTTCACCGGGCTGAGCGGGCTGGCGGCGTGCGGCATGTCCCTGCTCATGCTCGTCGGGTTGCTGGCAGCTGGGTTCCAGTAGGGGGACTCGGCGGGCCGTGTCGGCTTTGGCGGGTCGGTGTTGGCGGGCGGTATTGGCAGGTCGGCGTTGGCGGCCGGTATTGGCGGGTCGGGGCAGCGCTCGGCACAGAGGCACAGTGGCACAGAGGGGGTCGCAGAGGGGGGAGTCGGTTCTTCGAACGCCGGCTTTCAACACGGAGAAGCGGAGTGTCGGAGGTCTGACGGAGGCCTCTCGGACCCTCTCCCACGCGATCTGGTTCCTCTAAACGCTTGGTTCATCCGAAGGAATCACGCGTCGGGTGGGCGCCGACCCGATGGGGGCAGGGTGATCTGCGCGCGTCGAGCCGCACCCTCACCACGAAGGCACGGAGGCACCGAGGGCCACGGAGAGGGGAAGCCAAGAGGCGGACCG
>CALATR010000677.1 GCA_937891875.1 uncultured Pseudomonadota bacterium
CCCACGCCCGAGCTCGAGTACGCCGTGGCGGCCGACTCCGACGGGGTGGAGTTGGCTTGGTCGGGCGTGGAGGGGGCCGACGGCTACGAGGTGGGCCCGGGCGACCCCAGCCACGCGGGCCTGGTCGACCGGCTGGTCACCGGCTCGGCGGTGTTCGAGGACGCCGACGCGAACGGCACCGTCAGCGAGACCGAGCGGTCGGAGAACGAGCTCGCGAAGGGGGTGCGGCGTCCCGGAGGTGGGCGCTAGCGCTGGCGGCGGTGGAGCCCGAAGAGTAGGAGCAACGCCGAGAGTGGGCCCCATGAGGCCATTGTGGGCGTGGACGAGCAGCCGCAGCCATCCTCCTCCTGCACCGCCGGCTCGCAGACCTCCTCCGAGATCGTGCTGCCGTTCACCGACGCGGCGGTGATCAGGACGCAGGCCTCGTCGAGCGGTCTGGTGCCGTCCCATCCGCCGCCCCAGAAGGCACCGTCGCCGGCGACCTCGTCGGGCGACCCGGCCGCGAACACCTCCAGCTGACTGTTGGGGATCCAGCCCGTGTCTGGTCCGCTCACACCGTCGAACAGCAGCTGGGTGCGGGTCAGGGCCAGCGGGTCCTCGATTGCGGAGACGTCCACCGAGTAGCCGGCATTGCCCCCGTACTCGCTGCGTTTGTAGCGAATGGACCGGACGTACTGGAAGGTGATGTCCGGCAGGACGGGATCCGGGGCAGCCTCGTCCACGACGGTCCACCGGACCCGCTTGCGCCACAGGCTGCTGCCATCGGACACGACGATCTCGTGCTCACCGGGCTCGAGCTCCGGAAGGCCCACCTCGACCCACGAGCCGCCCGTCGTGCTGATGCTGAACGGCGTGCCCCCGTCGACCTCGATGATCACGGGCTGGATCAGGCACGGATCCTGGGGCACCCACAGCTGGGAGTCCAGAGGCACGACCGCCCGATCGGGAGGATGCACCTCGACTTCGTTGGGGATGCAGGCCGCGAGTGCGGTCGAGATCCAGAGCATCAGCATGGCGCGGTCCGGGGGCAGCGGAATGGGGGAGGGGGAGCCGGGACCTGCTGGGTGTCCTCGGCGCCCCCATCCTTCGGGCGGCTACCAGGCCTCGGCAAACAGCTCGTAGGAGCGGACCCGGCGGGCGATGTCCGACGCGTTGGTGACGACCATGACCTCGTCGGCGCGGGTGCGCTCGGCCAGGGCGCGGATGCGGGGCACGACCTGGTCTGGCGTTCCGACGTGCTGCATCGACTGGATGACCTCCGCCACCTGGGCCTCGAGGGGGCTGAAGGTGTAGCTGCGGGCCTGCTCGGCGCTGGGCGGCAGGATGGGGCGACCGGTGCGCAGGCGCACGAACGAGACCAGCGAGGGGCGGGCGAAGTCCTCGGCCTCGGCGCGGGTCTCGGCGACGAAGGCCGACACCGCGAGAATGGCGTACGGAGCGTCGGTCTCGCCCGGGCGGAAGCCGTCGCGGTACTGGCTCATCGGCAGGTCTGGAGGCGATGGGCTGAAGTGCGAGGCAAAGGCGTAGGGCAGGCCGGCGGTGGCGGCGAGGCGGGCGCTGAAGTCGCTGGAGCCGAGGAGCCACAGCGGGGGCAGCACGACGTCGTTGGGCTGGGCGAAGACGCCTTGGATGGGCTCCTGATCCCGACCCCAGGCCAGCAGCTCGGCCAGCTGGGTGGGGAAGTCGTTGCGCATCAGGTTCTCGCGACCGCGCAGGGCGAGGGCGGCGCGCTGATCGGTACCCGGGGCGCGACCGAGGCCGAGGTCGATGCGACCCGGGTGCATGGTCTCGAGCAGGCGGTAGGCCTCGGCGATCCGCAGGGCGGCGTGGTTGGGCAGCATGACGCCGCCGGCCCCCAGCCGGATGCGCTCGGTGTGGGCGGCGACGTGGCCGATCATCAGGTCCGGCGCGGTGGAGGCGATGCCGGGCAGGCTGTGATGCTCGGCGTACCACACACGTCGAAAGTCGAGTTCTTCCGCCTTCTGTGCCAGGGTGACCGCGTTGCGGATCGCCTGGGCGGAGGAGACGTCGGTGGAGACCGGCGTGAGGTCGAGCAGGGAGAGGGGAAGCGACATGACGCCCCGGGTTCAGCGCGGGAAGTGGGTCGGCGTGACCTTGGCCAGGTGCTGCATGAGGCGGACCACCTGGCAGCTGTAGCCGAACTCGTTGTCGTACCAGACGTACAGGATGGCGGTGTTGTCGTGGGCAATGGTCGCGTGGATGTCGACCACGCCGGCCCGGGACGCACCGACGAGATCGCTGCTGACGATCTCGGGGCTGGTGGTGACATCCAGCTGCCCGGTCAGCGGAGAGTCGAGGGCGATCCGGCGGAAGTGCTCGTTGAGGTCCTCGCGGGTGACCGTGTCGCGGAGCTGCAGGTTGAGGATGGCGAGCGACACGTTGGGCGTGGGCACCCGGATCGCGCTGCCGGTGAGCTTGCCCTTCAGCTGGGGCAGGGCCAAGGCGGCGGCGCTGGCGGCGCCGGTCGACGTGATGACCATGTTGAGCGGGGCGGCCCGACCGCGGCGGTCCTTCTTGTGGAAGTTGTCGATCAGGTTCTGGTCGTTGGTGAAGGCGTGCACGGTCTCGAGGTGGCCGTGCACGATGCCCCAGCGCGCGTCGATGACGGCCAGCGCCGGCACGATGGCGTTGGTCGTGCAGCTGGCGGCCGAGAGGATGCGCTCGTCGCCGGTCAGCGAGTCGTGGTTGACGCCGAAGACGATGTTCGGAACGCCCTTCCCGGGGGCGGTGAGGATCACCTTGCCCACGCCCTTGCTCTTCAGGTGCAGGCCCAGGCCCGCCTCGTCGCGCCACTTGCCGGTGTTGTCGATGACGACGGCGTCATCGATGCCGTAGGCCGTGTAGTCCAGCTCGTCCGGGCTGTTGGCGTGCAGCACGTGCACGACGTTGCCGTTGATGATGAAGGCGTTGCGCTCCTCGTCCACCTCGACCGTGCCATCGAAGGGGCCGTGCACGCTGTCGCGGATCATCAGGCTGGCGCGACGGATCAGCTGCTCCTTGCTGCCCGGCCGCAGGACGATCGCGCGCAGGCGGTACTTGTCGCCGCCGCCGGTCTTGCCGATGAGGATGCGGGCCACCAGGCGGCCGATGCGACCGAAGCCGTAGAGCACGACGTCCTGGGGACGCTCGGGCATGGGCGCCCGCTCCCGGGAGACCGCGGTCAGCTGCTCCTTCGTCCACGCGGCGAGGTCGGTCTGGCCGGACTCGCGGAAGCGCAGGATCAGCTTGCCGAGATCGATGCGCGCGCGACCGAGCTGCAGGGTGTTCATCAGCTCCAGGAGCTCGCGGACCCGGGCGACCGAGATCTCCTGCCCGGCCTTGCGGCTGGCCTCGTCGCAGATCTGGAGGATGATCGTCGGGGACTTGCGCACCATGGAGACGCCGAAGACCTCGGCAACGACGGCCTGCTCGCGGTAGAGCGCGCCGGTGAGCGGCACGATCGCCTCGGCGATGGCCTCGCACTGCTTCCAGTCGGCCAGGGTCTGCTGCTCGAACTCGGTCACGGCGTCCTCCAGACGAGGCTCGGGCCTATCTGTCGGGAGGGGATCGGGCAGCAGCCAGGATGGTCAGGGAATGGTGGAGGTTCGGTGCCAGGAAGGTGGCGGGGGGCGGTATCTCGTGGCGGGCCCCCGCGTGCGCAAGCGGTGCGTCCCGCTCAGCCCATGACGGGCTGCTGCTGTCGACTCCACAGGTACAACGCCCGCTGTGCGTCGAGCAGGTGCTGACCCCACCGGGTCTGGTAGCGCTGCTGCCAGGCC
>CALATR010000678.1 GCA_937891875.1 uncultured Pseudomonadota bacterium
CGCGAGCGGATCGGACGCCGCCCCGCCACTCCCTCGCCCGCAGCAACGCGACTCCCCGCGAGCGGATCGCAACCCGCCACTCCCCTGCCCGCAGCAACCCGACTCCCCGCGAGCGGATCGTCGCCCGCCCCGCCCGCAGCGCCGATCGCTACAGCTTCTGCCCCAGCTGCTTCAGCACCGCGAACATGAAGCCCATCGCCTTCTTCACGTCCGGGTCGCCGAGCTTGCCCAGGGTGCCGAACAGGCCGACCGGCTCCACGCTGCCCGAGCGGGCCTCCACCAGGGCGGTGGTGGCGCTGCCGGCGACGTCGAGGGTCTTGCCGTCGAGGAGGCCGCTGTCGAGGAGCTTCTGGAACTCCGGGGTCGCGGTGACCGCGGCCAGGCGGTCGAGCGCATCGATGGTGGCGCCGAGCCGCTCGGGGTCCATCAGGCCGCTCTGCAGGAGCGTGTCGAGCACGTCGCTCTTGAGGACCTCGGCGCCCTTGTCGGCGAGCTTGCCCACGCCGGCGAGCATCTCCTCGTCCAGCACCTTGTCGGCGAGGTCCATGGTGGCCGGGCTGCTGGCCTTGATCAGCAGGGCCGCGCCGCGCTCCCCGCGCTCGAAGACGTCGATCCCCTGCTCCGCCGCCTGACCCATCAGCTGGTCCACGACCTGCGCGCCGCCGTCGATCAGGATCGGGGCACGCTGGAAGAACGTGTCCATCGGCGCCATCTTGGCCTCGAGGGCGCCGAGGCGGCCCTCCAGGCGCTCCAGGGCTTCCAGGATGCGGGCCTGGGTCGCGTCGTCGCTCATCCGGATCCTCCGTCGACTCGTCGTGGCCGCGGCCGTATCGCACCCCGGCTCAGGGGGCGAGCGGGGTTGAAGGGCCGAGGCGGTGGGCTACGGCCCGCCCGGCGCAACGAGGTGTGCATGTCCGACTTCGACTTCGACCTGGTGGTGATCGGCGCGGGATCCGGCGGGGTGCGCTGCGCGCGCATGGCTGGCGCGATGGGGGCCCGCGTGGCGGTCGTCGAGTCGAGCCACCTGGGCGGCACCTGCGTCAACCTCGGCTGCGTGCCCAAGAAGCTGTACATGATCGCCAGCCGCTACCCCGCCCACGTGGACGACGCGGTCGGCTACGGCTGGGAGTTCGGAGAGGGCAAGCTGTCCTGGCGGCGCATGCAGAAGGCGGTCGACAGCGAGCTGCGCCGGCTCAACGACATCTACGGCAGCCTGCTCGAGAACGCGAAGGTGCGGCTCGTGCGCGGCTGGGGCACGGTCGCGGATGCCCACACGGTCGCCGTCGGAAACGACCGCCTGCACGCGGAGCGCATCCTGCTGGCCACGGGTTCCTGGCCCTTCCTCCCCGATATTCCCGGCATCGACCTCGCCATCACCAGCAACGAGGTCTTCTCCCTGCGCGAGCAGCCCCGCCGGGTCGTCATCGTCGGCGCCGGCTACATCGGGGTCGAGTTCGCCTGCATCTTCCACGGCTGCGGCAGCGAGGTCCACCTGGTCAACCGCGGCAACAACGTGCTGTCCGGCTTCGACACGGACATCCGCCACCACCTGGAGGGCGAGCTCGGAAAGCAGGGCTTGAACCTGCACCTGGGCCACACGCCCCAGCGCATCGAGGCCCTGCCCGACGGCAGCCGCCGGGTGTTCCTGGGCGACGGCACCCACCTGGACGCAGACCTCGTGCTGTACGCGACCGGCCGCCGCCCCCGCACCGACGGCATCGGCCTGGACGAGCTCGGCGTCGAGCGCGAGTGGAACGGCGCCATCGTGGTGGACGACGAGTACCGCAGCTCGGTCGGGTCCATCTACGCCGTCGGCGACGTCATCGACCGCGCCCAGCTGACCCCGGTGGCGCTGGCGGAGGGCATGTACTTGGCGCGCTCGTGGTTCGGCAGCGAGCCCGCCCCCCGCGTCGAGTACGACCTCATCCCCACCGCGGTCTTCAGCCGCCCGAACGTCGGCACGGTCGGCCTTTCGGAGGAGGTCGCCCGGGAGCGCGGCTACAAGGTGGTCATCTACCGCTCGACCTTCCGCGCGCTCACCCACACCATCTCCGGCCGCGACGAGCGCACGCTGATGAAGCTCGTCGTGTGCGGCGACAGCGACCAGGTGCTGGGCGTGCACATGGTCGGCCCCGACGCGGGCGAGATCATCCAGGGCATGGCGGTCGCGCTGAAGGCAGGCGCGACGAAGGCGGACTTCGACCGCACGATCGGCATCCACCCGACGGCGGCAGAGGAGTTCGTGACGATGCGGACGCCGGTGAACTGACGGGCGGGGCGGGGCGCGGATCCGCTCGCGCGAGGTCGCGTTGCTGCGGGCGACGGAGTGGCGGGACGCGATCCGCTCGCGGGGAGTCGCGTTGCTGCGGGCAGGGGAGTGGATGGTCGCGATCCGCTCGCGGGGAGTCGCGTTGCTGCGGGCGGGGGATGCCTCGGCCCGGTCTCCAGTCTCCAGTCTCC
>CALATR010000679.1 GCA_937891875.1 uncultured Pseudomonadota bacterium
CTTGTCGGGGTGCACGGTGACGATGACGACGTGCTCCCGCCGGGTCGGGCTCAGGCGGTCAGGGTCCACGGAGAGCCAGGTGTCGTCCACGATGACCCGCGCGGCGACGGGAAGCTCTCCGAGGAGGCGCACCCGGATGCGGACCTCGGCGCCCTTGCGGCCCTGCACCTCCACCTCGTGATGGGTCGGGCCGACGACCTCCATGCCGCCGGGCAAGCCATCGTCGATGCTGCGCGGGGGCCCCTGCCGGCGCGCGGTCGAGGGGTCGTCCTGGGTGCCGGGTGCAATGGCCCGCATGCGGACTGGCGGCGCGGTAGCCGCACTGGTGAGGCTGGGCGGATCGCTGCGTCCATCGCTCGGAACGATGAAGTCACCCCGCGGCTTGCGGTCGAGGGTGTCCTCGTCGGACTCCGGGTTGAGGGGGGTCGCCCGGTCCTTCTTGCGCTTTCGGCCGCTGCGTCGACCCTCCTTCGCGCGCATCCGGCCGACCTTCTCGCCGACCCCCTCCCCGGCGCGATTCCGGGGCGGTCGCACCTCTTCGCCGACGCCGTCCGTCGACACGGCACCCCCACCCGACGCGCCCGACCGTGACGGTGCGGTGTCGGAAGTGGCGCCAGAGCGCGGCATGGCCCGACGGCGGGGGCTGCTCCCGCCGGTTCCCGCGCCGAGGTCGATGGCGTCGAGATCCGAGATGTCCAGGCCGGGCGGATCCTGGAGCGCCTCGAAGCCGAGGTCGGCGAGCAGGGTCTCGCTTTCCTCCTCGGGCGTGATGGCCTTGCTCACCGGCGGGACCATCGTGGAGCGGGCCTCCTTGGACGGCGGCTTCTTCGTCGGCGGTCTGGCCTCGGGCGTGGCGGTCTCGCCGGTCGGTCCGGGCTTGGAACGCTCGGTGTGGGTCTCGACCTGCAGGCGGCGCAGGAGCTGGTCGAAGCTGTTGTTGGAGACACCCAGCTCGGCGGCGTTCGCGCGGAGGTAGGCCTCCTGCTCGGAGGAGAGCGACCCGCCGGTGAGCACGCCGCGGATGGTCATCTCGAGGATGGGCAGGTGGGTGGACTCCCGCCGGGTCGCCATGTCGCGCACGTGGGCGCCCGGGTTCCCGAGCACCGCGTCCAGGGCCTGGAAGTTGCGGATCAGCAGCCGCGCCTCGTCCCGGAACTTGGGGTTGCTCTGCATGCCCTGCATCTTGCGTCGCCTGGCCTTGAGCGCCGCACGCGCTTCGTCGGCCGACGCGTCCGCAGCCAGGCCGAGGTAGTCGAGCAGGTCGTCGACGGAGACCCGCTCGCAGAACTCGTGTGCGACGTCGAGCTGGCGTGGGGTCACGGCACGCTCAGGTCACGCGGATCTGGCGGTTCCGGGATCGCGCAGCGTCGAGCTCGGGCCCGTCCAGACCGCCGGCGAAGCGGATGCGGACCTCGCGAGATTGTCCGGTCTCGACGTCGATCACCTGCACGGACAGGATCTGGTCCACGCCGTAGCGGTAGATGACATCGATGGGGGTGCCGCGCGGGCGCGGCGGCAGACCGGTCAGCTCGACCTTGCCGATGACCGTGACCTCGTCACGGTAGCTGCCGTGACCCTCCGTCACCTCGACCCGGACCGCGCGCATGTTCTCGTACGCGTAGGCGAAGCGACCGTGGAACTCGTGGGGGAGGGGTGTGCCTTCGGGGATCAGCTCGACCACGCGCTCCTGGCGGTTGCGGTCGAGCACGACGATGCCCAGCGGGTGGGTCGTGGCGTCGCGGATCTCGACGTCGCCGGGCAGGGCGTAGATCGGGGTGTCGGGGTGGCTGCCCGGCTCCGGCAGCACGTCGTCCTCTTCCGTGGGCCCGTCGACGTGGTGACCGGCGACGGCGCCCATCGAGACGGGCGGGCGGGCCGGCGGCTCGGAGAGGGAGGCCTCGCGGAACTGGATGCCGACCGCGGCCGACCCGCCGTCGGCGAGGCCGATCGCCGCAGCGCTGGTGGGGCGGCGCTCCGGCTGGGGAGGGAGCTTCACCGAGCGCTTTGGAGGTGCGGCGCGGGTCGCTTCCGGGCGGGCGTGGGCGAGGGCCGGGTGCTCCGGGCGGTGGCGGAAGACGCCGGCGAGCGCAGCGCCCAGGGCCACGCACTCATCGGGATTGATGTCGTCGACCGGGTCCTTGCCCGACGCGTCCCGCAGGGCGCGCCGGATCATCGGCATGCGCGTGGCGCCGCCGACCAGGAGCACGTCGTCGATCTGGTCCCAGGACATGCCCGCCTTCTCGAGCACGAGGTCCGTCGTATCGACGCACTGCTGCACCAGATCCTGGGTCAGCTCCTCGAACTGGTCTCGGGAGACGCCGTAGCCGCCGCGCTTGCCCTTGAAGTTGACCGGCACCATCGCCCGGTCCTTGGTGGACAGGGAGATCTTGGCGGCCAGACAGCGCTCGTAGAGCTCCTGGAAGGGGGCGGGCTCGTCCCGGGGATCGGCGCCGTTGTCCTCCAGGAACTTGCTGGCGATGTGGTTGACCAGGCGATCGTCCCAGTCCTTGCCGCCCAGCTCCGCGTTGCCGTCGCTGGCCAGCGTCGTCAGCTTGCTGTCCTCGACCGTCATGACAGTGACGTCGAAGGTGCCGCCGCCGAGGTCGAAGACCAGCAGGGAGCGCTGCCCGCCCAGCTTGTCCACGCCGTAGGCGATGGCGGCGGCGGTGGGCTCGTTGATGATCGACAGCACGTTCAGGCCGGCGATGGAGCCCGCCTCGGCCGTCGCGCCGCGCTGGGCCGAGTTGAAGTACGCAGGCACCGTGATGACCGCATCGAAGATGTCGGTCCCGATGAGATCCTCGGCGTCTTCCTTGAGCTTTCGCAGGACGAGCGCGCTGATCTCCTGGGGCGTGTACGTGCGGCCGTAGAACTCGAGGGTGAAGTCCTCCTCACCCATGGAGCGCTTGATGAAGCGCACCACGTTCTCCGGCTCGATGACGCACATCTTGACGGCTTCCTCGCCGACCACGACGCCATCTTCATCGTAGAAGTGTACGACCGAGGGGGTGGTCCGGTAGCCGTCGGCGTTGGTCACGATCTCGGGCTTGCCGTACGCATTGACGTACGCCATGGCCGAGAAGGTGGTGCCCAGGTCGATGCCGAGGACGATGTCCGGGGTGTCCGACATAGGGCAGCCTACTCCACCTTGTGCCTGCGGATCACCACCTCTTCGGCCCGGAGGATCCGCTCACCACGGTTGAAGCCGCGCTTGAGCACCTGCTGGATCGTCTGATCCTGGCTCTTGTCCTCGGTATCGACGACCTGCACCGCCTTGTGGCGCTTGCGGTCGAACACCCGAGAGGGCTCCATCGGCACCACGTCGCGGCGGTAGAGCAGCTCCAGGAACTCGTCGATCAGGTACTGGAAGCTGTCAGCGACCACGTCCCGCGACATCTCCTGCTTGACCAGGCTCTCCTGGAACCAGTTGAGCGAGTCGTAGAAGAGCAGGAGGTCCAGCAGCAGCGGCTTCTCGGCCTGGAACTGCCAGTCCTCCTTGTAGGCCTTGAGCTCCTCGTAGAGCTGATCGAAGGCCTTCTCGCGGACGCCGTCCTCGGACAGCCGCTGCTCGACGAGCTGACGCAGGGCCCCGAGCTCGCTCTTGACTGCCGCAATGTTGTCGTTGGCCACGATGTCGTCCTTGGTGAGGTGCTGGGGTGCTGGGCCCGGAGGGAAGGGGTCGCTCGACGCGGCCGGCTCAGCCTCCGGCGAGCTCGGTGGCGAGGTTGATGAAGGTGCCCGTCAGCTCGATCGACTCGTTGCAGAAGTGGTAGTCGTCGGGCTGTGAGGCCAGGCTGCGCAGGAAGTCCTGCTCCACCTGGGTGCCGACGCCGATGGTGATCACCCGGGCGCCCGACGCCTTGAGGCGGTGCACCTCGGCGACGGTAGCGTCGGGGTCATCGGGGTGGCCGTCGGTGAGCACCACGAAGACGCGCTGCACGCCTGCCCGTGGCCGGAGCAGGTCCCGCGCGTCGTGCAGGCCGTCCGACAGCGGCGTGGAGCCGATCGGCGTGAGGGAGTCGAGCGCCTGGCCGATGCGGTTGATGTCCGCGGTGAGGGCGGTCTTGGTGCCGCCGGGGAAGGCGACGACCGCGACCTGGCGGTTCTCGATGTCCAGCGTGCGCTCGGCGAAGCTGCGGGCGGCGGTCCGGGCATCGTCGATGTTGCGGCCGTACATGGAGCCGCTGCAGTCCATGACCAGCGCGACCTGCATGGGGGCGCGGTTGTGGGCCAGGTCTTCCAGGCTGACCTGTCCGCTGGCCATCCGGTGGGGCAGGATCTGGCCGGTGACCAGGTCCATCGCCTCGACCTCGACGATGCCGTTGGCGTTGTAGCGGAACGTGACCGACAGCTGGGAGCGACCGGCGGTGCGCGGCGGGATCCCGTAGAACTCGAAGTGGCCGAGAACCGGGCAGCGAAGCGGATCTTCGTCCTCACCCTGCACCAGCCACAGGTCCATCGTGGTCTGGTTGTCGTGGGTGGTCGTGTAGTCGTCGCGGGTCTGCTCCGCGGGGATGCGGGTGTTGCGACGGATGATCTTGGAGTTCCGAAGCTCGCGATCCCGATAGACCACCATGCCGAGGCTGTGGCTGGTGACGTCGTGGGTGCGGATGTCGATCGGGCTCTCTTCGCCCGACAGCCGCGCGTACTCGATGGTGGCGA
>CALATR010000680.1 GCA_937891875.1 uncultured Pseudomonadota bacterium
CCACGTGCAGGTCCAGCCTGGTGCCGATGACGTCGGGGAGGACGCGCACGAGCCAGCCGCAGTCGACCATCGGGCCGTAGGTCACCTGGGTGAGCAGGGCGATGCCCCCGTCGGCGAGGGCCGCGTCCAGCAGGGCGCGCTGATCGTCGATGACCACCGGCCCATCGACCGGCAGGGCGCCACCGTCCCGCAGGGGCCAGTGGGTGCGCGGCTGGCCCTCGGCGGTGTTGTCGCGCAGGAGCGTGTGCTGGCGGAGGTCCTGGAGCGACCGGACCACGCCGTCGCGGGACAGGGTGGCCTCGGTGGCCACGGCCGCGACGTCCACCGTGCGCAGGCGCCGGTGCACGAGATCGGGGTGGCCGGGATGGCCGGCGCGCAGGGCCACCTCGATGCCGTCGGCCTGCAGGTCCGCGAAGCCCACGTCCGCGCGCAGATCGACCTCGAGCGCGGGGTGGCGGCGACGGAGGTCGACCAGCAGGCGGGCGACGTCGCCGGCGATGGCGGGCGGGACCGAGACCCGCAGGCAGCCCACCACCTGGTCGCGCTCGTCGTGCAGGGACAGCTCCAGCTCGTCGAGGGCGAGCAGGTGGGGCCGGGCTCGCTCGACCAGCCTGCGCCCCGCGGGGGTGGCGGTCACTGCGCGGGTCGTGCGGTGCAGCAGCGCGAGTCCGACCGCGTCCTCCAGCGCCGCCAGCCGCCGGCTCAGGGTCGGTCGGGTCAGGCCGAGCTCGCGTGCGGCGGCGGTGATGCTGCCGTGATCGACGGTGACCACCAGCTGGTGCAGGGCGAGCAGGTCCATGCCCATTCGTATCGCAGGTGAACGAATGGCGTCCACTCGTTGTGCTGGCGATACGACCTTGCGCGCGTGACGTGGCGACCTGCCCCGGAGGCCCCGTGCTGCCCTTGCTCCTCACCCTGCTCGCCAGCCCCGCCCTCGCCGAGGACGCACCCGCCGCGCTCGACCCCGCCGAGGCCGAGGACGACGGGCCGCGCTGGACCATCACCGTCGATCCGCTCACCTGGGCCATCGGCTACGCCCACGTGCAGGTCGAGGGCCGCCTCTCCCCACGCTTCAGCCTCTACGCCGGGCCCCATGCGAGGCTCTTCGACGGCGTGCTCACCGACGGCCACGAGCCCTTCCTGGGCGTGGGTGCCGAGGTCGGACTGCGCTGGTTCCCGCTCGCCAAGGCGCCCGCAGGGCCGTGGGTGATGGCGCGCTCGGTCCTCGCGGGCCTGTGGACCACCGACGGCACCGACCAGCGCGCGGTCGGCGGCTACAGCAGCGTGCTGGTTGGCTACACCGGCATCCTCGGCGACCACTTCGTGCTCTCGGGCGGTGCGGGCTTCAACCAGCTCTACTATCGGGTCGGCGACTACGGCCCGCAGGGCCCGTTCATCGCCCTGCACACCAACCTCGGGGTCGCGTTCTAGGCGGTCTCAGCGCCTCCCCTACGCCAGCAGCTCCACCTTCGCGATCTCGTGGGCCATGGACGCTGCGATCTCGAACTCGATGGGGGTGTCGTCGCTACCGGTCTTCATGGTGGTGGCCTGGGACAGGGTCAGGGTGAGCTTCGGCGCCAGCCCCGGGCCCGCCGAGAGCGCGAGGCCGATCTTGTAGGTGACGTCGATGCCGCCGACTCCGGCGTCCTGGAGCTTGTCGTGGGCGGCGGCCTTCAGCTTCGCGCTGCCGCCGCTGGCCCGGCCGACGTGCTTGGCGACCGAGATCATCTGGTTGTACTGGGGCTCGTCCTTGTCGAAGGCGGCGGCGCCCTGGTGGATCGCGCCCGACACGGCGCCGACCATGCCGCCCACGACCTCGGGGGCGAAGAGCTGGTCCGCCGCCTGATCGGCGGGCAGCTTGGCCTTGCCCTCGGCATCCGCCTTGATCCCGGCGAACTCGCCGTTGACCCACGACGCCTCGACCCCGGCGCCCACCCCGAACCTGCCCGCCTTGCCCGAGACCTTGGCGAAGGCGCTGCTGACGGCATCGCGCCTCACGTCGAGCCCCTGCCGCTCGCCCGCTCCGCCGGTGAGCCGCGTGCCCCACATCGCGCCGCCCTCGCCCTTCAGCCCGCCCTTGTCCTCGGGATCCGATCCCTGGTCGATCTCGATCCCCGCAGCGACCTTGAGGCCCAGGGCGTACTGGACGAAGTCGTCCTCGTCCATGTCCTGGCTGACCTCATCCATGCGCTCGTCGCAGAAGATGCCGTCGGCCAGATCGGGGGCCGTGCGATGCAGCCGGTCGTACAGCGCCAGGATGACCAGCTTGAAGGCCTCTTCGAAGGAGTCCCCGCTGGTCCTGAGCTTGCCGACGACGCCCGCCTCGACGAAGGCCTTGACGATGACCGCGTCCAGCTGGGCGCCCAGCAGGAACTCGAAGCCGCAGGACACCTCGCGCTGATCCCCGCTCCGGGCGACGCCCGCGCCGAGGTTGAGCGCGATCGTGGCCTCGATCCCGCTGGGCAGGGGGATGGCGAGCTTGAGCTTGATGTCGAGGTTGGCCTTGTCGCCGTCGTCGGTGGCCAGCAGGTCGGCCACGCGGCCCACCACGCCGGCGAAGCCGCCCTTCACCGGGTCGCGCACGACGCCCAGCTCCAGCATGGCCTCCCGGGCCTCGGCGGCGCGGGCCTCGCGCGCTTCCTCGAGCGAGCGCAGGGCACCGGCGTCGTTCAGCCCGCAGGTCTCGGCCTCTTCGTCATACTCGCCGTAGCTGGTGGTGTCGGCGACATCGATGTTCAGGTCGCGGGCGAACCACCCCTTGAGGTCCTGTGGGGCGAGGGAATCCTCCATGAAGCCGTTGTAGAAGGCCTGGGTGCCGGTCTCGGTGTGCAGGCCGAAGTCCTCCGCCAGCGCCCTGGCGAGCGGCCGTGCATCGGCAGGATCGATGTCTGCGAGCAGGTCGGCGAGGTCGCGCAGCTCCAGGCCCTGGGCCAGGTGGACCTCGGTGACGATCTGAACGGAGCTGACCCGCTCGCTGGTGCTGCCCTCGACCTTGTCGGCGAGCTTCAGCCCCAGCCGGTCGTCGACGTCGGCGATGAGCTCCACGTCGACCTCGTCTAGCTCGCTGTCGAGGGTGCGGAGATCATCGCGGGCGTCCTGCAGCTCGGTGGACCAGCCCATGTTCTCCTGACCGGCGAGCGCCTGCCCGTCGTCGAGGGCGGACTCGACCTCCTCCAGCGCCGCCAGGGTGCGCGCACCGGCGCTGGAGAACCCGCCGAGGTCATCGCCCGCCAGCGCCTCGGACATCGCGGCGATGTCCTCCACGGCGGTCTTGAGGTGCTCGTTGCCGCGCCTGGCCTCGGCCGCCGCGGCGGTGCTCACCTCGGTCAGGTAGGCCTCGTACCCGGCGGCGTAGGTGGAGGCGTCTTCCAGAGCGAGCCGGTCGAGCACGTCCTCGTTGCGCTCGACGCAGCCCTCGTCGGGTGCGAGCATCAGGGGATCGGCCTGCAGGGGCTGGCGCACACCGCAGAGGGGACGGCCCATGGGAACTCCGGCAGAGAGGAGGAGATCTGCGGTGTACCGCGCGATCCTGCGCGGGGGTGTCCCAAGATGCGCGCGGTGCGCTACGCGGGCAGTCGGGTCGCCAGCCGACCCCGCAGCCAGCGCGCGACGACGTCGGTGTCCGGCTCGGCGTTGACGTCGGCGTCGAGCACCTCCCGGGCCACGCCGACCTCCCCACGGGCGAGCGCGAGGTGCGCGGACACCAGGCTCACCCCGCGCTGGCTGGCCCCCTCGGTCTTCGCCCGCTGCAGCGCGGCCAGGCCCCGGTCGAGCTGTCCGGTCGCTGCGGCAGCTGCGGCCTCCAGGAGCGAGAAGTCCGCCTCGGTCTTGCCGATTTCTTCGATGGCCTCCCGCGCGAGCGCGTAGCTCTCGACCGCTACCGCGGGTCGGCCACACAGCTCCTCCGCCTGGCCGTCCAGCGCGTGCAGGGTGGGGAGCCGGTGGCGCTGTCCCAGGGCGATGAACAGGGTGCGGGCCTCCCGGATCGAGGCGGACGCGGCGCCCGCCAGGCCCAGCTCGACCTCGGCGAAGGCCTGCACCTCGAGGAAGCTCGCCAGCTCGAAGCGGTGGCCCTGGGCGCGGTGCAGGGCGATGGCGCGAGAGAGGGGGATCAGCGCGCCCTCGGCATCTCCGAGCTGCAGGAGGGCCACGCCCAGGTTGCCCAGGCTCGCCCCGAGGATGCGGA
>CALATR010000681.1 GCA_937891875.1 uncultured Pseudomonadota bacterium
ACGGCGTGCCCCTCTTCGTGCTCGGCAACGGCACCAACCTGCTGATCAGCGATCGCGGGATCCGCGGCGTCGTGCTCCAGCTCGCCCGGGACCTCGCCCGCGCCGAGGCCCTCGAGGGCACCGAGCCGCCGGTGATCGAGGCGGGGGCGGGCACCAAGCTCGCCGCACTCATCAAGAAGGCGACCCGACTCGGCTGGACTGGCCTCGAGGTGTTCGCCGGCATCCCCGGCACGATCGGTGGTGCCGTGCGCATGAACGCCGGCGCCCGTCTCGGCGAGACCCGCGACGTGCTGATCGAGGCCGACGTGGTGCTCTCCGACGGCAGCCTCACCACCCTGTCGCTGGAGGCGCTCGACATGCGCTACCGCCAGACCGCCGTGCCCGAGGGCAGCGTCGTGGTCCGAGCGCGACTGCAGTGCACCGACGGCGACGCCGACGCCATGCGGCGCCACGTGCAGGAACACCTCGACCACCGGGCGCAGACCCAGCCGCTGGACCTGCCCAGCTGTGGCAGCACCTTCCGCAACCCCGACGGCGACCACGCCGGCCGGCTCATCGAGGCGGCGGGGCTCAAGGGCTACCGGGTCGGCGACGTTCAGGTGTCCGAGAAGCACGCCAACTTCGTGGTCAACCTCGGGGCGGCGACCGCGGACGACGTGCGGCGGATGCTCGAGCACATGCAGGCGACCGTCGCCGAGAAGTTCGGGGTGAAGCTGGTCCGTGAGGTTCACCTGGCCGGGGACTGGTCCCATTGGGAGGAGACCGCGTGACCCCCAGGGAGCTCCACGGCCTGCTCCGCGAGGGCGAGTGGGTGGACCTGGCGGCGGCGGCGCGGCTCGAACGGGCCGAGATCACGCCCGATACGCCGCACATCGAGGCCCTGCTCGCCCGGGCGTGGGTGCGACTCGGCCAGCCCGACGACGCCAACGAGGCCGCCGAGAGCGCCCGCCGCCGCAGCACCGATCCCGACGTGGACCTGGCCTTTGGAGAGGCGCGCCTGGCGGCCGGACAGCCCGGGGAGGCCCGCCTGGTGCTGCAGCGCGCCCGGAAGAACTGCCCGGACGGCTCGGTCCTCGCCCACGAGGTCGACCTCGCCCACGCCATGGTGCTGCAGGCCGTCGGCGAGCCCGAGCTGGGCTACGGCCTGTCGGTCCGCTGCCTCGAGCACGCCCGGATCCAGGGCGACCCGATCGCCATCGAGGAAGCGCTGGTCACGGTCGGCCACACCGCCTGGGCCTGCGGGCGCAACGACGAGGCGACCGACGCCTTCGAGCGCGCCCACGCCCGCCGCGAGGCCCGCGGCGCGACCCCGGTGCTCCGGGCCGAGGTGCTCGACGGACTCGGCGTGTGCGCGCGGCACGACAACCGCCCGTTCGACGCGGTGAAGCACCACACCGAGGCCCTGGAGCTGTGGGTCGCCGGCACCGGCGAGGACAGCGGACCGGTCAGCGCCTGCCGCCACCGCCTCGCCCAGGCCCTGCACCGCACCGGCGACTTCCTCGCCGCCCGCAACGAGATGGCCCTCGCCCTGCTCGCGACCGGAAAGACCCTGGGCAAGGACCACGTCGACACCTGGATCACCCGCTTCGAGCTCGCCCGGTACGACGTCGACTGCGGCCAGCCCGAGGTCGGCTTCCCCCGCATGACCGCCGCCCGCGCCGAGGTCGCCCGCCGCCTCGGCGACACCCACCCCGTGGTGCAGGCGATGGACCGCTTCCTGTGATCGAGGTCGACGGGCTCACCAAGGTCTACCGGGTGCCGGTGAAGAAGGCGGG
>CALATR010000682.1 GCA_937891875.1 uncultured Pseudomonadota bacterium
CGAAGATGCCGAGGTGAACCCCGACGGCGTCGAGGTCATGGACGGCTCCGACAACGACTGCGACGGCATGTGCGACAACCTGCCTGACGCCGCAGGAAGGGTGATGGTGACGGAGTTCCATGTTTCCAGCGGATATACCTGGATCGAGCTGAAGAACGTGGGAGACAAGCCCATTGGCGTGTGTGGCTGGTCCTATGGCGTCGACCCATCGCGACTTCGCTACTACCAGGCCACGTTCGCTGGGCGGGGGAAGGAGACCCGAATCGAGCCTGGGGACCTGTTCGTCATCGATGATTCAACAAAACCGCCAAGCGTGGGTCGATACACAGGCGTTTCAGAGCCCGGCGACTTCGATCTCGCATTCCCAAGGACAAGCATCGACTTCCAGCTCCGGGTTGGCGACGTCGTCGTCGACCAGCACCCGGACATGCTCTCCGGACAGTACCAGGGTTATCGCGAGTTATCTGCTGACTTTCTGTCCATCTCGGGGAACGACGACCCGAGCCACTGGTGCTTTCCAAGCGCGAAAGATGGCTCGACACGCAACGTCGCCAACCGGGTGGTGTGCGAGTAGTTCGAGGCCTCTACGCTCCCCGGCAAGGACCTGGCGCGACCTACGCCGCTTCCGGATTCTCGCCGCACCTCGTAGAGGCGCTCGACCGGTGGCCTCGTGTGTCCTCCTGCGTGATCCCGTCACCGCCTGGGTCCCGGGACAGGGCCCGGCAGTCGCTTGCGCAGGAGGTGGCACGGGCATGCCAGGAGGCTGGGGTGCCGGAGCGGGTGTGGGCCGGGGCGCCGCATCACGCCTTTCGGAAGGGGTTCAGAGCGGGCTGCTGCGAGCCGGGGCGCCGCCGGATGCGGTCGACTACCTGCAAGGGCACGTCATCGCGGGGAGTCGGGGCAGGTACGCGACGCGCTGTGCAGCAGCCGATGGTGGCGTATGACCTGGAGAGTGTGGTGATGAGGGTGCCGAAGAGTTCATGCGCCCATCTGAACTGTGCAATTCCAGTATGATCCGTAGTTTTCTGGGTCTACTTCGAGCTTGACGGTCCAGTATCGCTCACCTTGGCGCAGTCGGAACGTCCAACACCGCTGCAAGAAGAGGCCTGCATTGGCTAGGACAGCGGCAACAGCTGCCACCTCAAGCTCGTCGAGGTGTTGAGGACTTTGGACGCGGACGGTGGTGTCGTGGTCTCCCACTTCAGCTGCGTCAACGAACACTACGGTGTGGAGTTCCGGTTCGTAGCTCTCCGGGCTGATGGACGGCGACAAGTACCAAACCCCTACTCTACGTCCATGGATGGACACGATGTGGAGCGTTGGAGCATGAATATCCCCCAGGCCCGCCACGACTGACGCAACCCCATCCTGATCGACCTGGGCAACATCGTCCTCTACCAAGATCGCCTTGAACACAGCCGACATGACTACTCCTTGGTGAAGACTGGTGAAGACACCGTGGATAGCCTGCTTCCTGACCTTCCTGCGCTTCACCGGGCTGCGCGTCGGCGAGACCATGCTGCGACGCTGGGACGACCTCGACCTGGAGCGCGGGCTGCTCACCATCGAGCCCTCCATCTCCGAGACCGGGCGTGGAAGGGTGATCCCGATCTCGCCGCACCTCGTAGAGGCGCTCGACCGCTGGCCTCGTGTGTCCTCCTGCGTGATCCCGTCACCGGCTGGGTCCCAGGACAGGGCGAGGCAGCCGCATGCGCAGGAGGTGGCGCGGGCGTGGCGAGAGGCTGGGTGCCGGAGCGGGTGTGGAGCCGGGCGCCGCATCACGCCTTTCGGAAGGGCTTCAAGAGCGGGTTGCTGCGAGCTGGGCACCGCCGGATGCGGTGGACGACCTGCAGGGGCACGTGATCGCCGGGAGCCGGGGAGGAACGCGACGCGCTGTGCAGCAGCCGATGGTGGCGTATGACCTCGGGAGTGTGGTGATGGGGGTGCCTACGCTCCACGAGCGATGAGAAGCTCGGCGATGTCGGTTCGGCCCCACTCCCGCGCGAACGCGAGAGCGTCCATGTCCTTCATGCGCTCCCCGGTGTACGAGACCCGGAAATCGATCCCAGCATCAAGAATCCGCTTAGCGATGGCCAGATGGCCATGATGGATCGCTGCGAAAAGTGGATTGCGCTCAGGTTCGGATGTGTCAAGCGAAGCGCCGTGTTCCAGGAGATACTCGACCACATCAGCGTGACCCTCACCTGCGGCGTCGTTCAGTGCCGAGGCGGCCGCGGGCCCTGACACGACATCGACATCCAGCCCCTTCTCGACGAGAAGGCGCACGACCCCGAGCTGACCAGCCCTTGCCGCGGTGTGTAGCCACGTGCCGAGCGTGGTTTCGAGCGTGAGCCACTCTGGGTTTTCGGTAAGGAGAGCGGTGACCTTTCCTCCATTCCCCGACCGAATCGCCTCGCGCATGTCCACGATGAACTGTCGCTTCTCCATGAACTCCTCTCGTTGTTGAGCCTATCGCCTTCGAGCAGCGATGTCGCCGTACCTTGCCAACAACTCCACGATGTCCGTACGCGTCGCGCCTTCAGCATCCGCCGCCTTGAGTGCTTTCACCACGTCACTCAGTGCTTTCGCGTCATGCTGGCCGACCACCCTCATCGGGGCCCACGTCAGGTTCTCCGGGCCGTAGATGGGGTCGATGTCGTACTTGCGGAGGATCTCCTGGCCCTCCTGCACGAGGGCCTTCTGTTCTGCCCCGAGCCCCTCCTTGAACAGGATGTGGTGCGCGTGTGGGTCCGGCATGTCCTTCGGAGGCGCACCCTTCAGCTTCCGCAAGTGCGCGCCGAAGTCGAAATTGTCAAGCTGCCCGCGTGCAGCGGTCCACACGTCGACCTTCCCGTCACGAGCGGTGAGCTGGATCCGGTGCTCCTTTGGCGGCTTTCGTGCCAAGCGCCCAGCGGAGTCGAGGACGTAGTCTTCCTCCAACCCCTTCGGGAGAGGCGGGATCGGCTCGTCCAGATACGCCTCCACCCGAGCGAACGCCTCTGGGTTTGCCGCCTTCGCCTGTTCGCGCGCCTCCCTCTGGACCTGGCTCGCACCCGCCCTCGCCGACGGCGTTGGGGGTTCCTTCGGCGTCGGCCCATCTGGCGCCTTCCCCTCCGGCACATCGGCCTTCGTCGAGTTGTGCACCAACACACCCGGCACACCCGCACCCTCTGCCCCCGCCACATAGAAGCAGTGCAGCCCCTCCACCTCGACATCGTAGACCGGAACGCCGGCCGCCTCGACCTCGCCCCGCCTCCAGCTCTTCCCGGCCACCACGGCCTCGCCCCCACCAACGGTCCGCAGCACCGCTCCGACGGCCAGCTCCTCCAGCGCGACGTAGCGCCCCGCCGCCTGCACCCAGAACGGGTGGTTCGGCGTGCCGACCAGCGTGCCCACCGTCCCG
>CALATR010000683.1 GCA_937891875.1 uncultured Pseudomonadota bacterium
CCGCGGCGCCCGCGGGCGGGTCGAGGAGGGAGGGGGACGGGAGCACCAGATCGACCGCGCGCAGGGCCCCCTCGTTGAGCGGGATTGGGCGATCGACGAGCACTCTCAGGGTGTAGAGCACGGCCGCGCGCACGACGGCGGGCGGCGCGTTGAGGTTGCCCGCGTGGGGACCGCCGGTGCCGCTGAAGTCGACCCGCAGGCGACCGCCGCGCACGGCGACGGCGACCTGTAGCGGCAGATCCTCGACCCGGTCGCTGGCGGATGCGGCGGCGAGGGAAGGGAGCAGGGCCGCGACAGCGTCGGCGGCGACGTCCTGCAGGTGCACCATCCAGGCCGCGAGCAGGTCGGCATCGCCCAGCTCGCGCAGGAGTCGGGCCGCGTGGGCGTTCGCAGCGATCTGGGCCTCGAGATCCGCGCGCACCACGTCGGGCTGGCGGCACCCGGCGAGGTGGGCGGCGAGGTCCCGGCGCAGCCGTCCCCCGTCGAGCAGCGCGAGCCGGCGGAAGACCACGCCCTCCTCGGACAGCCTCGCCGAGCGGGGAGGCATCGAGCCGGGGGTCGTGCCGCCGACGTCGACGTGGTGGCCGCGGCTGGCGACGAAGAAGCACCGCCCCTGGTGATGGACCGCGGTGACGACGGTCAGATCGGGCAGGTGTGAGCCGCCGGCGCCGGGGTCGTTGGTGAGCCAGGCCTGGCCGTCAGCCAGGTCGGGTACGTTGGCGATCACGTCGCGCACGGTCTCGCCCATGGCGCCCAGGTGGACCGGGATGTGGGGCGCGTTGGCGACCAGCTGGCCGGCCTCGTCGAACACGGCGCAGGAGAAGTCCAGGCGCTCGCGGATGTTCACCGAGCGCGCCAGGCGGCGCAGGGTCTCGCCGGCCTGGGTGGCGACGGCCATGAAGCGGTGGCCCCACAGGGCGGCCCCGTGGGGGGTGCGCGCGGTGGGCTCCGCCCGGGGAGCGCGGCGGCGGTGCTCGATGCGGACGATCTCCCCGTCCAGGTGGGCCTCCCAGCCGTCGGGCACCACGACCGAGGTGGTGTCGCTGCGCAGCACGCTCGGTCCGCGCACAGTGGCGCCCCCCAGGGAGAAGGGGTCGATCTGCAGCCGCGGAAGCGCTCTCTCCGCAGACGTGCTGCGGACCCGGACCCAGGCGAGCTCGAGCTGCACGTCCTCGCGATCGAAGCCGTAGCGGTCCCGGTGGGCGGCGACGAAGCGGGCGCGCACGTCGGGGAGGTCGTCGCCGGCGGACCAGGGCACATCCAGGGCGTGGTCGGTGCCCCGGACGCGCAGGCCCAGGTGCACGGCGCGCTCGTCGAGGTCGGGCAGGTCGGCGGCCAGGCGCTCGACCCGGGTGGCGATCGTGTCCCAGTGGGTGTCCAGCGCGCCCCACACGGCCTCCTGCGCCTCCTCCGCGCGCCGGGCCAGCGCCTGGCCGAACGCGGAGAGCACCGCGGTGCACGGATGGACCAGCACGGTGCCGATGCCCAGGCGCGCCGCGACCTCGCACGCGTGCTGACCCGCTGCGCCGCCGTAGGACACCAGCGCGTGGTCGTGCAGGTCGATGCCCCGGGCGACCGCCAGGCGACGGACGGCGCCCGCCATGGCCTCCCGGGCGATGTCGAGGAAGGCGTCCGCGGGTCCGGGCAGGTCGATCCGCTCCGGCTGCAGGGGCGGATCGAAGGCGTCGGGGTCGACCAGCCCGGCGGCGAGGGCCGCGTCGGTGAGCGTCGGCGGGCCGCCCCGGCCGTAGCACTGGGGTCCGGGATCCGCCCCCGCGCTGCGAGGGCCGACCGAGAGGCGAAGGCCGTCGCTCGCCAGGACCGATCCCCCGCCCGCCGCGATGGTCTCGACCTCCAACATGGGGCGTCGAAGGCGCACTCCAGCGACCTCGACGTGGCCTTCGCGGCGCGGGAGATCGCCCACCTCGACCCGGCACACGTCGGTGCTGGTGCCGCCCATGTCCAGCCCGACCGCGCGCTCGAACCCGGCGGCACGGGCGACGGCGGCCACGGCGAGCACTCCGCCCGCGGGCCCGGAGAGCACCGCCTCGGGAGCGCGGAGCTCGGCGGCATCGACCAGGGAGCCGTCGCTGCGCATGGCCCGGGCCCCCGCAGGGATGCGGTCGCGGTCGAGGGCGTCGCGCAGGACCGGCGTGATCGCCGCGTCGACCAGGGTCGTGTGCAGGCGTGGGAGCAGGCCGACTGC
>CALATR010000684.1 GCA_937891875.1 uncultured Pseudomonadota bacterium
CGGTGGTGCAGGTCCGGCACGTGCGCATGCCGATGCTCCACTTCGGGGTGCTCGTGTTCGTGCGTGTGCCACACCTCGGCAGGCAGCCCTGGATGCACGTGATCGTGGTGCCCGTCGTCGTGACGGTGGGCGTGCGTGTGCTGGACGGCCTCGTGGCGGTGTTTGTGCTCGTGTCGCCCCGTGAGGAGCAGGCTGAGGGCGATCACCATGACCATCGCGGCCGCAGCCTGGGCCCACAGGACCGGCTCGCCAAGTAGAACCCAGGCCACCCCCGTACCGAGAAACGGGGCCGTGGCGAAGAGCATCTGGGACCGCGTCGCCCCGAGCTGCTGCGCCCCTCGGATGTACAGGACAATGGACGCCCCGTACGCCAGGGCACCGACCGCAAGCGAACTCATCACCGTGGACGACGAGGGCATCTGCCCCTCGAGCGCCCATCCCAGGCCGAGGTTCACCAAGCCCGCGACCAGCCCCTTCGCGACGGTGGTCTGGGCGGGCGTGTAGCCGTCGATGACGGCGGTGAGGTTGTTGTCGAGGCCCCAGAACACGCACGCCAGGCCAATGAGAAGCGCACTCGGGGCAACGCTGAACCCCTCGGGAGCCGCCAACAGGACCCCAGCACCGAGCACGAGGCCGTTGGCGAGCCAGCCCCGCCGATCCAGGTGTTCGTGGAAGAACGCCCACGCAAGCGCCGCCGTGGCGGTGGTCTCCAGGTTGAGCCACAGGGAGACGCTTGCGGACGGGGCGGTCTTCAGGCCGACCAGCAGGGCGACCGGGCCGAGCACGCCACCGAACAGAATGGCTCCGGCCAGACGCCGAACGTTCACCGGCTCCCGCCGACGCCGGGCGGAGCCCCCGGACAGCGCGAACGGTGCCGTCGCCAGGCCGGCACCCAAGTAGAGCAGGCCTGCGAGCGTCAGCGGTCCCACCTGACCGTCGAGCAGGACCTTGGACGCTGGTGTGGACGCGCCGAACAGGGCCGCCGCCGCCAGACACCAGACCACGGGTGTGAGGCGAACGCGTCTGGAGTCGTCAGTGCTCGTGTCCGTGGTCATGGCCGTGATCGCCCTGGTCGTCGTGGGTGTGCGGCTCGTCGTGGGCCGGAGCGGCGGCAGGGACTTGGCCCCAGGTGGCGCGCGCCGTCTCGGTCCGGCCATCCACGGTGGCACTCAGCACGGCGACGTATCCGGGAGCTCCGACTGCACGCGCCGAGCCTGACCACCCCCCCGCGGCCGCCGTGAGGACCACGCGCTGTTCTTCCTCGCCGGTTCCCGTGAGCACCACCCGGATCTCGCCGCTGGGCGAAACCGCGGTGCCCGAGTCATCCCTGGCGGTGATGCGGAGCTTCTCCGCGCCCGGCTCGAGGGTCGCCGTCCAGCTCCCGAGGGAGACCGGTGCAGGGGCGGTGGGGGCCGTTGTCGTCGCTGCCGACGCAGGGTGGTGACCTCCGGAGGCGTCGTGTCCGTGTCCGGAAGCTTCGTCGTGGTGTTCGTGCCCGTGATCGGGCGTAGGCGTGGACGTGGACGTGGACGTACCGCAGCCGGCAAGGAGCAGGAGGGTAGTCAGGATGCGGGTCATGGGGAGTTCTCCGAAGAAATGGGCGGTCGTCCATACCGGACGTACAGCACCGGAAGCACGACGAGGATGAGGGCGGTCGACGAGGCGAGTCCACCGAGGATGACGGCTGCCATGGGCGCCTGGATCTCGTTTCCAGGCTCGCCGGCGGCCAGCGCAATGGGAACGAGGGCGAGTGCGGTGCCCAGTGCCGTCATCAGGACCGGCACCAGGCGCTCCTCACTCCCGCGCAGGACGGCCTCGGTGAGATCCGCGCCCTCGTCGGCCACGAGGTGATGGTAGTGCGTCACCATCAGGATGCCGTTGCGGGTCGCGATGCCGAACAGCGTGATGAACCCGACCAGGGACGCCACCGAGAGGATGCTGCCGCCCAGCGCGACGACGACGACCCCACCGATCAACGACAGCGGCAGGTTCACCATGACGAGCAGTGCGTCGCGCCCGGAACGGAGCGCGGACCAGAGCAGCCCGAACATGACGAGGATGGCCAGCAGGGACAGGCCGGCGATGGTCCGCGTGGCCTTCTCCTCGCTCTCGGCCTGACCGCCGATGTCGATGTAGGTCCCGTCCGGCAGGTCTGGGAGCGCCGCGCGGATGTCGTCGACGACGCTCTTGATGTCCCGCCCCTGGACGTTCGCCATGACCACGATGCGGCGCTTGGCGTTCTCCCGCTGGATGAGGTTCGGGCCGAGGGTCCGATCGACCCGAGCCACCTGGGACAGCGCCGTGAACCGCTCGCCGTCCGCGTCGATCGGAGCGCCGGCCAAGGCGTCGAGATCCGCGCGGTACCGGCTGGGGTAGCGGACGACGAGCTCGTGGGCGCGGCCCCCTTCCCACCACTGGCCGACGGGGTGTCCCATCATCGCGGTCTCGACCCACTCGGCGACCTCGCCCGGGGTGAGCCCGAGCACGGACAGCGGCCCGTAGCGCGGCCGGATGAGGACCTGCGGTACCTCCGTCTGCTGCTCCACGGACAGGTCTACCAGGCCGGGCACGCCGCTGATGGAGGCCTGGACCTGCTGGGCTGAACGTCGGAGCTCTCCGAGGTCGTCGCCGAACACCTTGATGGCGAGCGAGGTCTTCACGCCCGACAGCATGTGCTCGATGCGATGCCCGATGGGCTGCCCGACGCTCACCACCAGGCCCGGTACCTGGGAGGCTTCCCGCAGCGCTGCGGCGGCCTCGTCGGCGTCGGTGCCCTCCCGCACGGTGACCTCGAGCTCGCTGAACTGCACGTCCTGGGCGTGCTCGTCTCGCTCGGCCCGGCCGGTTCGTCGGACCACGGCCTCGACCATCGGCAGGGCTGTGACCCGCTCCTCGAGGCGGTGGACCATGGCATCCGACTCGGACAGCGGGGTGCCGGGTGCGGTGGCGGCTGCGAGCGTGAACGCACCCTCGTTGAACGATGGCAGGAAGGACCGCCCGAACGACGCCAGACCAGCCCCCGCAGCGATCACCCCGACCAGGGACGCGACCAGCACCCATCGTGGGCGGGCCAGCGCGATGCGCAGGGACGGGCGGTAGAGCGTCTTCAGCCATCGAACCACGAGTGGGTCGCTCTTCTCGCCGGGAGGCGGGACGCGCGCGAGGAGCAGGCTGCACAGCACGGGGGTGACGGTCACGGCCACGACCAGCGACGCGACGAGACTCGCGACGTACGCCGTGCCGAGGGGCGCGAGCAGACGGCCCTCCAGACCCGAGAAGAAGAACAGCGGAAGGAACACGACGACGATGATCGCGGTCGCGAACACGATGGACCCACGGATCTCGACCGACGCCGCGTAGACCGTCTCGATCACCGGCGGGCGCTCGTCCTCGGGCAGCCCGGCGCGGAGCCTGAGCCGTCGGTAGACGTTCTCCACGTCGATGATCGCGTCATCGACCAGCGCGCCGATGGCGATGGCGAGCCCGCCAAGGGTCATGGTGTTGAAGCCGGCTCCCAGGGCTCCGAGCGTGAGCACCCCGGCAAGGAGGGACAGCGGCAGTGCCATGAGCGAGATGACCGTGGTCCGCCAGTTCGCGAGGAACGCCGTGAGCAGGAGGATCACGAGGATGGCGCTCTCCAGGAGGTGTTGCTGGACGTTGCCGATGGCTGTGTCGATGAAGCGGGCCTGCCGGAACCCCGCTCGATGGAGCGTCATCCCGTACGGCAGGGCGCCTTCCACGTCATCGAGGGCCTCGTCGATCCGCGCGGTCAGGTCCAGTGTGTTGGCTTCCGGCTGCTTCTGTACCGCGAGCACCACCGCGGGAGACCCGTCGACGGCGGCGGTCCCTCGGGACAGGGCCGGGCCGACCTGGACGTGGGCGACCGTGCCGAGCACAACGGGCACTCCGTCGACCCGCCCGACCACCGTACGTGCCAGGTCCTCGAGCCGGTCCGCCCGCCCGATCCCTCGCACCAGGTACTCGCTGTGGCCACTCTGGATGAAGCCGCCAGGCGCGTTCTCGTTGGCGCCAGCGAGGGCATCGAGGATCTGCCTGTGCCCGATGCGGGTGACCTCCATCGCGCCCGGGTCGAGCACGACCTGCACCTGGCGGAGCTCTCCCCCGATCGGCGTGACCTGGGCGACACCGGGGATGCCGAGGAGGCGGCGACGCAGCTCCCACTCGGCGAAGTCGCGGACGTCCATGGGGTCGGTGTCAGCGTCGCCCGACAGGCCCAGGAACAGGATCTCCCCCATGATGCTCGACATCGGAGCGAGCACGGGCGTCGGCACGTCGGCAGGGAGCGCGCCGCGGGCCACCTGGAGGCGCTCGGTGACGACCTGTCGGGCCCGATACGGGTCGGTGTCCCACTCGAACTCGGCCCACACCACACTGATGCCGATCCCGGACGACGACCGCAGGCGACGGAGGCCCGGGGCGCCGTTCAGGGCGGTCTCGACGGGGATGGTCACCAGGGTCTCGACCTCGTCCGGCGCCATGCCGTGCGTCTCGGTCAGCACGGTGACCGTGGGCGCGTTGACGTCTGGGAGGACGTCAACGGGCAGACGCGAGGCGGTCCACGCGCCCCAGACCAGGAGCAGGGCGGCCAGCCCGAGCACCACGGCGCGGTTGGCGAGAGACCAGCGAATCAAGGCATTCCACATGGCTTCGTCCGCTCAGTGCCGGTGAGATTCGAGGGCGCCGGACAGCGACGCCACGTGAACGTCGAAGCCGCCGGTGACGACGACCATCTCGCCAGGGGACAGCCCGCTGGTGATCTCGACGTACGTTGCGTCGCGAGCACCGAGCTCGACCCGGCGCCGCGCGAAGGACTCGCCGGTCTTCTGGACGAAGACGATGTCCTGACCGTTGATCTCCACCACGGCGTCTCGCGGAACGGCGAGTCTCGGCTCGGGGGCGCCGACGCCGATGGACAGGTCCACCAGATCGCCGGGGACGAGTCCGACGTCGGCTGGCACGAGGACGGACACAGGCGCCGAGAGCGAGGCCGGGTCGAAGATCAGCCGCTCGGTGAGCAGTGTGGCTCCAGCAGCACCCAGATCGACCGGGGCATCCCAGTCGCCGCGCAGCACGGCGAGGCTCGCGACCGGCGTGAGATCGGTCCGGGTCCGGGTGTGGGTGCGGGCCTGGATGAGCACGGCGTCGCCGGCGCTGACGGTGACCAGGGCCGATCCCGCGGTGACGGCCTCGCCATGCCCGGCGCCGACGGAGACGACCACGCCGTCGGCCGGTGCCCGGATCGGCATGGCGCCCGCCCCTGAGCTGGTCAGGGCGCTCAACCGACGCTCGGACGCTTCGACCTGAGCCTCCGCGCGAGCGAGGGCCGCACGAGCCTCGGAGACCCTACGGGTCGAGATGAGCTCGTCTGGTGCGAGGCCTTCGACGCGCTCGAGGTCGGCCTGCGCGAACTCGCGATCGATGCGCGCCGTGGCGAGTTCGGCCTGGAGGCTCGCCCAGTGCTCGGCCGCACCCGCTGGGATCAGGGTGGCCAGTCGTTCCCCCCGAGCCACCTGCCGACCGACGACGGGCAGGGTGTCTGCCCAGGCGACGAGCCCCTCCACGGGTGCCGCGACGACGGCGGCGTCTGCGGGGGCAGGGCGGACGACACCCGCGCTCTCGACGACAGGAGCGAGGGACCGAAGGTCCGCCGGCATCACCCGGAAGGGCACCTGCCACTGGGACTCCTTGAGGAAGGCGATCTCCCCCTCGTCCTCTCCTTCGTGGGCGACCGGCGCCTGCGCCCCGACCTGGACAGCCCCGGCGTCCCACTCGGCACGCTCGTCGCCGTCGACATACGAGAACAGCAGGCGGTAGGTCCCGGCCGTGGCTGGTGGTCTCGCGGTCGACGCGAAGATGCCCGGCCTCGCCACCTCATCGTCGGTGTGGGACTCGACGGCGAATCCGTCCTGCTCGAAGCGGAGGGTGAGCGTGCCCGACGTGGCCGCGTGGTTGTCGGCCAGTCGCGTGACGTGGGCGTGGTACGCGAACGCCGATCCGGCCACGGGCGCGTCGAGCTCCACGAACAGCTCGTGGGTCGCGGTCCATCGCGTCACGGCGATGGACTCTCCCTCTTCCTCTTCGGAGCCGTGGCCGCCGCCACCGTGGTCGTGTCCGTGCCCGCCGTGCTCGTGTCCGTGGTCGGACGCCGGTCCACTGCACGCGAGCGCCATCAGGACGAAGGCACCGATGCCGATGGCCATTCTCATCGCAGCGTCTCCTCGATCAGGGTCTGAATGGAGTCTTCGGGGAACGTCCCGACCGTGCACGCCAGTCCGAGTCGGGCTCGTCGGCGCATCTCCACGCCCGCCAGGCGCGCGAGCTCGGTCTCTTCGACGTCGGCGGCGACGGTGAGCAGCTCGTCCACGGAGGACTCTCCCCGGCCGTACCGTCGGCGGGCGCCGTCCCACACGGTGTCGGTAGACGTGCCCTCGATGGCCGGGCCCAGGCTCTCCGCCTGCGCCCACGACAGCTCCACCGCGGCGCGAACTTCGGCCTCGCGGCGAGCCACGCGGGCGTCCAGCTCCGCCAGATCGGCCATCGCACCCCTCACGGCGACCTGGTTCCGGTCGAACACCGGCAGAGATACCGCCACACCGACCTCGTAGCCGGGGGTGCGCTCGGACCCGTCCGGCATCGCGTCCCATCGGGCCCCCCCGGAGATCGTGAGGTCGGGCACGGCCCCGCGTCGAGCGGCCGAGAGCGAGACCCGCGCTGCCTCCTGCTCCTGCCGGAGCGCCTGGAGCATCGGGTCCCCGGCCACCGCGTCGGACACTGCCTGCTCCAGGGCGGGGAGCTCTGCCATGGGGAGCAGGGTGACACTCTGCGGCGCATCGACGAGCCAGCCACGGAGCGCGGCGACGGCTTCGGCGCGGTCCCGCTTCTGGCGGTCGACGACGACCCGATGCCGCTCCACCGTCAGGGCCAGCCGATCGCGATCGTATCCGGCGACTTCGCCGGCGCGTGCGAGTGCTATCGAGCGCTCATGGAGCGTGGTCAGACGGTCCTGGGCGTCGGTGACCCGTGCAAGCCGCGCTTCGGCGAGCCAGAGGTCCAGGGTGGCCTCACGCACGCCACACACCGCCGCAACGGTGTCTACGCGCACCCAATGGGAACCTGCCTCCTCCCGGAGCGCCGCTGCGCGATGCGTCGCCAGCCCCGGCAGGCCTGGCGGAAGCACGACCGATCCCCCGACGATCTGTGTGGAGTTGCCCGCGGGCCCGTTGGCTTGCTCCTGACGAGCCTCGAGGATGGGGTCCGGCATCCACGGAGCCGCCGTGCCACTCGCTCGTGCCCGTCGCTGACCCGCCTCCACCGCGTGCTGCACCACCGGTCCCTGGAGTGCAGCTCGGACCACGTCCACTTCGGAGGTCGCCTCACCGGTTGGCTCTGCGGCCGCAGCAGGGAGGACCATCCCGGCGGCTACCACGCACAACATACGACGCAATGTCGTAGGTAAGGGGCACACAAGGGCCTGACCAACCATTCGTTGTCTCCCTACAGCGACAGGTTCAGCAGGTGCTCGACCTGGTGGTGGATCCACGGGGTGGCCAGCGCCGCCAGCACCACGATGGCGCAGACCACCACGACGTCGACGATGCCGAGGTCTGGACGGGCGGGCTCATGCAGACGCGGCTGCTGGACCAATGCCTGGACCCGGTCCTGGAGCTGGCCGCCGGTCCAGGCGGCAGCCAGGGGCGGTGCAGAGGCGCCGAGCCGAGCGCAGCGAACGAGGGCCTGGGCAACGACGAGTGGGTCACCGACGAGTCGCGCGGCCTCGACATCCGCCCGACGCTCGGCGCGGTCGAGCCAGATGCGCGCCAACCGCATACCGATGGGCCGTGGGGCGAGCGTCAGGAGACCGCGAAGCAGCATCAGCACGAGGGGGTCGCGCCGTGCGAGGTGACCGCGCTCGTGGGCGAGCACTGCAGCCCGTTCGTCCTCCGAGAGCGCCGACCAGAGCTCGCGGTCCACGACAAGCGTCGGACGAAGCCACCCGTGAAGCACGGCGATGCGCCGATCGAGTTCGACGATCCTGGGCTGTGGGCCACCGCCGTGGCCGAGGGGCTCCCGGAGCAGCTCCAGGACCGCCCGGAGGCGGCCGGGAATCAGCCCCAGAAGGAGCAAGACCGAGGGAATCGCCAGCCACGCCGCCTCGTCTGGGTGCACGGGGCACAGGTGCAGCCACGTTGGCATCGACTCGGCGCAGTGGCAGGCCAGGACCCGGCCGGTGTGTGGGTCGCCAGGAAGGGCGGCGCCAGCAGCCACTGCAAGTCCGACCAGCCACGGGACGGCCGAGGCGAGCCACGCGGAACGAACGAGCGCGTCCCGATGTCCGACGGCGTGGAGCCAGAGGGGCAACCAGACCGCAGCCACTAGCCACGCGACACCCAGGAACAGGGCGACGAGGACGATCGGTAGGGAGAGCGCCGTCAGGCTCACGACGGGCCTCGCCGCGCGCGAATCAAGCGCTCCAACCGGTCCAGGGCCTCGGGCTCCACCTCTTCGACACGGTCGAGGAAAGCGACCAGAAGCGTCTCCGGCGCGCCGGAGGCTCTCTCGAGGACTCGGCCCACCTCGGCGGCGAGCGCTTCCTCACGGCTCCGGGATGCGGAGTACCTCCATGCACCGTCGACCTTCACGCGGTCGACCTCACCCTTCGCGTGGAGCCGGTCGAGAACCGTGGCGAACGTGGTGTAGGCGAGAGAGGTGTCCACCGCTTCGAGGACATCGCGCACGGACCAGTCCCCCCCCTGCCACAGGGCGTCGAGAACACGGCGTTCCAGTTCGGGGGAGCGAGCCATCGGGACCTCTACGACGGAAAGTCGTAGGTAGCTACCCTCGCGTCCATCGTCAACACCCTACCCCCCCGCCGAGCCCATTCCCGGCGGGGGAGCCCGACGCCCTTACGGGTCGTCGGTGCGGGCCGCCACCCGACCGGCGAAGAGTGCGACAGCTTCTGCGGCCGGGGTGTCGACAGGCGCGTGAGGAGCGCGACGCACGAAGGCGTGGCGCTCGAGGAACTCGCGGGTGTGGGCCACACGGACGAGGCGCTCCGCCTCCCGCTCGGCGTCGGCGGGCGCCAGGTCCGCCTCGAAGGTGAGGATGCCGGCGCGCTCCTCGAGCTCGTGGGTGGTCTCCTCCGACCACGCGGTGCGGTCCGCTGGCAGCACGGCGCCGGACCGCACGAGCGCGATCAGACCCCCGCGCGACTTCGCGGCAGCCGCCTTCAAGGTGTCGTCGAGGGCCCCGACAGGCGCGCGGAACCGAAGCCGCCCGTCCTCGACCCAGAGTACGGCCCCCGCGAAGACCAGCGCCAGCAGCACGTCGGCGGCCGTCACAGCTCACCTTCCTCGAGCTCGGGCTCCGTCTGTTCGGGGTGACGGATGACGGGTGGTGACGGGACCTCCTTGATCTTGTTTCCAAGGCCCGGTTCGCCTACCTCCTGCACGCTGGGCGATCGGCCTTCCAGGACCGAGTGCCCCGAGGAAGCGTCGGCGATCCGGCACCCGTCACCCGCGGCCGGTGCCTCGAGCGGACCCCGGACCCGAAGACCCGCCCATCCACGAGCCTTCTTCGTGCGCACGGCAGCGAAGCCGCGCTCGCGCAGCCCCATCGCCAGGGCCTTCTGGGACCGCGCCCGCTCCCCGTTCGCCTCGCACCAGGTCTGGTACGCCGCGTACAGCTCCTTCGCGGTCACCGACGCGGCCTCGTGCACGACGCACGCCTCGTCGAGGAAGCCCCCGAAGGCGTCCATCTCCTCGCGGTACGACGCCGTCGCCGCCATCACCGCGGCCGGTGCCCCCAAGCCGCTCGCGCGCCAGGCCAGGCACCCGCGCACCGCCCACGCCAGGATTCCGGGCAGCTCGGCGGCGAGCTTCTGGGTGAGCTGCGGGTCGCGCTCGGCCTCCGGGATGGTCACCGTGAACGGCACCAGCCGGATGCGGCGCCAGATCCCGTGGTCCCCACCGCGCACGTTCGGCTTGTGGTTCGCGGCGAGCCACAGCTTGAACGTGGGGCGGAACTCGAAGAACTCCCGGAACAGGAACCGCGCCGTGATGATGTCGCCGCCGGTGACCTGCTTCACCAGGGCCTCGGCGAGGGGCACGCCGGCCTCGGCCTCGACGGCGGAGACGAACCGCGTGCCCACGAGCCGGGCCAGGTCGTTGCGCACGCCCTCGCCCTCGCGCTTGAGGAAGGTCGTGAAGTCGGTCTGCGTGGCGTAGTCGCCGAGCAGGGCCCGGATGGTCTCCAGGAAGGTGCTCTTGCCGTTGGCGCCAGTGCCGTAGAGCAGCAGCAGGACCTGCTCGGAGGTGTGCCCCGAGAGCGCGTAGCCGACGGCCCGCTGGAGGAAGCCGACGAGCGCCTCGTCGCCGCCCATGCTGCGGAGGAGGAAGGCGTCCCACCGCGGGCAGGTGGCGTCGGGGTCGAAGCGGACGGGGGCGAGCCGCGTGAGCAGGTCGGCGCGGTCGTGGGGCCGGAGCTTGCCCGTTCGCAGGTCGAGGGTGCCGTTGTGGACGTTGAACAGGTCGGGGTCGGTGTCCAGCGCGTCGGTCGACACGGGGAGGAGCGCCTGGGCGAGCCCGGTCATCGCCGAGATGCGCGACGCCGACTCGCTGTCGAGGGCGTGCTTCACGAGCTGCTCGCGGGCGTCGGTGTCGTCGAGGGTGCCCGCCTCGGCGGCGACGGCGCGCAGCGTGTCCCGGCACCAGCGGGTCACGCCGCCGTCGGTGTCGCGGCCCCAGCGCCTGCCGTCGAAGAACAGCCAGGTGCCCCAGGTGTGCACGTAGCGGAACCGGTCGCCGGCGAACGCGGCGAAGCGCTCGGCGTTGCCGAGGTCGGTCCGGTTCGCGGCCAGGAGCACGGAGGTGGGCTGGTAGCGCACGGCGCTCTGGGCGATGCGTGCGACCTCGTCGTCCTCGAGGGGCGGCTGGCAGCGTGTGCGGTTCGTCTGGCGAAGCGCATCCAGGATGGTCTCGAGGTCCGCTCCGCGGCGACGCATGGCGCCGGCGAAGCTCAGGAGCGCGCTGTTGCGTTCGCCGGAGGGGATGGGCGGGCCGGATTCGCGACTGCCGCGGTCCTTGCGACGCTGTCGTCGCCGGCCCTGGCGATCGGCGGCGACCGCACCGTCCACGTCGAGCGGCCGACCGTCGCGGTGCTCGAGCCAGGCCTCGGCCGCCCGTTCGGGTGGGCAGGCGGCGATGAACCACACCCGGCTGATGTCGCGAGCGTTGCGGTCGGCGAGGTTGCCAAGCGCGGCGTTCGCCGCGACCCACACCGACTCGTACTCGTCGGGGAGCACGGGCCGGGAGACGAGCACGACCACGCGGAAGCAGCAATCGTCGGACCCGTCGGCCTGGTGGGAGAACGAGCTGTACGCAACCCACGCCCAGCCGCGCTGCTCCAATCGCCGGCGCACCGACTCCGCCGCTTCGGTGGTGAGGTGGTCGAAGTCGAGCACAAGTGCCGTGGCATGCACGACGTTGCGCTTGCCGCGGGTCGTGCCGGGCGCGTAGGCGACCGCCGAGAAGGCCGCTGTGCCCTTCTTCGCCTCGGTGAGGCGGTGCCGGGGGCCGACCAGGTCCAGCACCCGCCCCTCCCAGGGCTCGGGCACGCGGGCACGCTCGTCCTTGAACAGGACGGCGGACAGCGTCGCTTCCGCGATGCGGAGCGTTGGAGGGACAGGCGAGGACAAGGGCGTCTCCTGGCGGGTCGAGGGGGGCCGTGCAGGGGTCAGGCGGCGTCCTTGGGGCCTGCGTCGGCGGCGGCCTCGGACGACGGCTCGGCGGACGGCGCCATCGGGCGGTCCGGCTCGCAGCCCATCGCGTCGAGGACCTCCTCGATGAGCGCCTCGGCGGCGCCGTTGTAGGCCCACGAGAAGACCAGCCGCGGCTCGCCGCTCGCGGTCGTGCCGTACCGGCGCATGACGCGGCGGCTGAACGCCGGGTGACCGCGCAGCCCGAGCAGGGTCACGATGCGACCGACCTTGTCCTTGCTCACGCCCCAGCGACACGCGATCTGGCCGAGGGACACCCAGCGCTCGGCCTCGGGCTTGAGGACAGCGAAGTCGGCGTCGAGCGCGATCTCGGCGGCGGTGACCTGGAGGCTCGCGACCTCCTCCGGCGACAGCACACCGCTGTCCTCGAGGCGGTCGATGGTCCGGTGCAGGGTCTGTACCTGGAGGCGACGGTCGCAGAAGTCGACCCACCGCTCTCGGGTGTCAGCCTGCTGGGCGAGGCGGTCCTCGCGCCGCTGGGCGAGCGAGGGACGGCGCTCTGCGGGCACCGGAACGAGCACGAGCGCACTCACGCCGCCCTCGGGCTGGTAGGCGCCAGTGCGAACGAGCTGTGGCATCACCTCCCGAGCGAGGAACTGGCGCAGGTCCTTGCCCAGCTTCTTGCGGGTCTTGATCAGCGCGAGGTGCACGCCGGACTCGAACAGCACGAGCAGGCTGTTGTTCGTGTTCGCCGCGATGCCCTCGGCGCCGGGCAGCTCCTTGAAGGCGGCGAGCTCGTCGCCGGTCAGGACCGCGTAGTCCTTCCCCTCGATGAACTCGTCCTTCCACTCGCCGAGGATGCTGTTCGGGAAGCGCTTGCCGTCGGCGTGGTAGCCGAGGCGGGCGCCGATGTGGCGGGCGATCCAGGCGGGGCGGCCCTGCCAGGTGATGGTGACGAGGGGCGCGCCCTCGAAGGTGTGGGTGAAGGTCTGGATGGACACGGAGGACTCCATGGCGAAGGCCCGAAGAGGGCGGTGGAGCCCGCCCCTCGCCGGGGCGGGCGAGGGGTTCAGCTGCGAGAAGGGGCGGAGCGGACGGCACGACGGACGCGGCGCTCGAAGCGCTCCACGGCGTCGACGTCGGGGAAGTCGAGGTCGAGGCGGACGCCGCCCTCCTCGATGGTAAGGGTGGTCGGCCCGTCGGCGTCGGGCTCGACGCGCACGTCGGGATCCTGGAGGGTGGCCCGCGCGGTGAGCGAGCCCATCTCGAGGGCGAGGCCGGGCACGAGCCCGGGCCCGTCGTGTCGACCGCTCATCGAACACCCCCGAAGCCCGCGAGACGCAGCGCGTCGCTCACGTCCGTGGCGTCCCGGCGGGCCTCTCGGTCGATGCTCTCGGCCTCGACGCCGATCTCGGCGGCGATCTGCTCGCGCGCCATGCGGATGAAGCGGTCGGCGAGCGCGTCAGCGAGCACGTCCAGGGCGGCGTCCAGGTCCGCCTGCGCCGTGGGCGTGGGGAACGGGACGACCTCGATACGGAGGCGGGGCTTCATGGGGAACGACCTCGATGGTGGGCAGCCCAGCAGCGGGCTCGGCGACCCCCAACGCAGGGCTCGTGCCAGCCATCGACGACCCCGTCCCCATCGATGTTATCGTTAGAACCAGCGTCTTCCGCCGGGTGGCGTCACCAGGGACGGGGCGACTCCCGGCCTCGATGCGACCTGCGCCGTCATCGGTGGGACCGCCGCCTCCCCCGATGGCGCGATGCCCGCCCCCGATGGGTCGATCGGGCGACACGATGGGTCGACCGTGGCGCGATTCCAGCGGCCCCTATGGCGCGATTCGGCGACTGTAGATCCCGTTCCTTCGGGACTTGACAACGGGATCCCCCTGGCACCTTTGTTGCAGTCGTCCTGCTCGGGACCGAACCCGCCCCTTCGCGAACCTCCAGCCGAGCCCCAGTTGCCGAGAACGGAGCCCCCATGGTCAATGTCGTCACCTACTGCCGCGTTTCCTCCGAAGAGCAGGCCCAGAAGGACATCTCCATCCCCGCCCAGCGCAAGGCCCTGCTCCGCTGGGCCCACGACCGGGACGACCACGAGGTCGTCGCGCAGTTCGTGGACGAGGGGGAGTCCGCCTACGCCCCCGCCGACAAGCGGCCCGGCTTCTGCGAGATGATCTCGTTCTGCCGCCGCCACAACGTCGACCACATCCTGGTCCACAAGCTCGACCGGTTCAGCCGGAACCGCGAGGAGTCCATCCTCTTCAAGAGCCTGCTCCGCAAGCATGGCGTCACGGTGCGGTCCATCACCGAGACCTACGACCCCGACACGCCCCAGGGCTTCCTGTACGAGGGCATGATCGAGGTCATCAACCAGTTCTACTCGATGAACCTCGCGACCGAGACCATGAAGGGCATGCGCGAGAACGCCGAGCGGGGCTTCGTGAACGGCGGGCGCATCCCCTACGGCTACCGGCTGGAGAAGGTCGACGTCGGCGGTCGCGAGCACGGCAAGCTCGTCCCTGGGCCCGAGGCCGAGGTGGCGGTCGTCCGCCGCATCTTCGACCTGGCCACCAACCACGGGCTCGGGTGCAAGCGCCTCGCGAACCTCCTCAACAAGGAGGGCGTGCCAGGTCCTCGGTCCCGCCACTGGAACGCCTCATCGGTCGACGCCATCCTCAAGAACCGCGTCTACACCGGCGATCTGGTGTGGCTGAAGTCGAAGAAGGTCGGACGGGACGGACGCGAGCGCACGGACCCCGAGGACTGGATCATCACCGAGGACGCCCACGAGGCGCTCGTTGACCGGCGGACCTTCGAAGCCCGTCAGGCGCTGGCGAAGAGCCGGCGGTTCCACGCCCGGAAGAACAAGAGCCAGCCGGTGACCTACCTGCTGTCCCGGCTCATCCACTGCGAGCACTGCGGCAACACCTTCGTCGGGCGGCGACAGAAGCGGAAGGACGCCAACGGCGGGCAGGTCGAGTACTTCCGCTACTACTGCGGCGGGTACCTCGGGAAGGGACCCGCGGTGTGCCCCTCACTGCCCGTCCACAAGGAGTGGCTCGAGAACTTCGTCCTGGACATGCTGCGGCACAAGATCTGCGAGCCCGGCCTGCTGGAGGAGCTCGAGGAGCGCATCCAGGTCCGCATCGACCAGCGCCGCAAGGTCTACGGCACGGACGCCCGCGCCGTCGAGGCCAAGCTCGCCGACATCGACGGTCGAATCGCGAACTACTACCGCGCCATCGGGGACGGCCTCGACCCATCGGTCTGCCAGCAGCACATCGCCAACCTCACCGCGACCCGCGCCGAGCTCGAGCGCGAGTCCCACGTCCTGATGAAGGAGGACTACTACGACCGCGCCCTGGAGCTGAACGTCGGCGAACTCCGCCGCTTCGCCCGGGCCTTCGAGAAGGACTTCAACACCCTGCCCTTCGAGGCCCAGCGCAGCATCATCCTCTACTTCGTCGAGCGCGTGGACATCGTCGACCGCAAGCGCATCCGGGTCCACTTCAAGGTACCCTTCGACAACAACGGCATCCGGCTGCTCACCGACGAGGTCACCGGGCTCGTGGACGGCGGCCAGGGTCAGCACATGGCTTCGGGTGAGGATGCCGCTTCACTCGCCGAAGTTCACATGCGGCAGGCCACGGGGAGCCATTTTGCCCCTGACCGGAACGTCTAAAGCAGACGTTCTGGTTCAGTGGGTCATCGAGGCGAACCTGCCGCCCCAGCCCGGTTTCGGGCGGTCGCGGCGGAAGCCTCCTCCGCAAGCCCTCCGACCACCTGGTCGGGGGGCTGCTGTGCGTTCGGGGTCCGAAGACGGCTCGACCGACGCACGCCACGATGCTCGCCACGCGAAGAGCGGCGGCGGAGCGCCGTCGTCGCCACCCTCGCCAGGCTGGCGCGATGCTCGCCACGGTTGCTCGCCAGAGGGTGAGAGCCCGTGGCGGGCGCGCCGCCAGGCCATGCGCGGCCACATCGCCCGCGCCCGCGACTACCAGCAGCGCATCGACCGCGGCGAGGTCGAGAGTGCGTCGGAGCTCGCCCGAGTCGAGGGCATCACCCGCGCCCGGGTGTGCCAGCTGCTCCGCCTGCTCCGCCTGGCCCCCGAGGTGCTCGCCGACGTGGAGGCGCCCGAGAGCGAGGCACCGATGGTGAAGGAATCCGTTCTGCGGAAGCTCGCGGGCATCGAGGACGAAGCCGAGCAGGTGGAGACCTACCGCCGGCTGCTCGCCGAGGAGGGAGTGCCTCGCCGCCCGGCGCGGCACGGTGCCCGACCCGAGGGGCGGGTGCGGCGTCGCGGGTTCCAGCACGTGTTCGCCCAGGCACGGCGGTACGCGAGCATGCTCGAGTCCGGTGAGGCCCGGTCCTACGCCGCCATCGGAAGGCAGGACGGGATCAGCGGCGCGCGGGTCGGGCAGATCGTGCTGCTGCTGCACCTCGACCCGGACATCCTGGCCCAGGTCGACGTACCGCCCGACGACCTGCCGCGGGGGGTGACCGAGCGAACGCTGCGAGCTGTGGCGAGGCTGAAAACGCGGGAGGAGCAGCTGGCGGGGTTTGCCGCGGTGCTGGACCAGACCGCTCGGCCGCCCTACCCGTCGGAACCATGCCTCATTCGCGAGTCGCGGTAGCCTCCCGTTGGGCGTGTGAAACGCTTACCGAGCCCTCATGCTTCTCCTCCTCACCTTCCTCTTGTCCATCCTCGTCTCCATGCTCGTGGTGCGCACGCTGGCCGTCGCCCTGACGATGACCGGCCTCACGCAAGAGATCGCCACCTTCCAGGCGCTCTCTGCGTTCTCAGGCGCCGGCTACACCACGTCGGAGTCGGAGTCCATCACGACCCATCCGATGCGGCGGCGGATCATCGCGACCGGCATCCGTATCGGCTCGGCCGGCGTGGTCGCTGTTCTGGCGTCGGGCGCCGGCAGCGTCCTGCAGGCCGTTGGTGACGAACAACTCGTCCAGCGAGGCATCATCGGGGTGCTGGGCCTCATCGGCCTCGCGGCCCTGTCGAGCAGTCGGCACGTCGACCGCGTGCTGCGGCCCGTGCTCCGGGCGGCGCTGGCGCGGACGACGACGCTCGACGACAAGGACTACACCGCGCTGCTCCGGCTCTCCCGCGGCTTCGAGGTCGCGGAGGTCGTCGTGGAGCCCGACTCCTGGCTGGCAGATCGAACCCTGCGCGAGCTCGACCTGCACGCCGAGGGGCTGCACCTGCTGGGCCTGGAGCGTGAAGAGGCCGGCTACGTCGCCGTTCCAACTCCCGACATGCATCTCCTCGCTGGCGACATCCTCGTGCTGTATGGTCCGACCAGCGGAACGCTGGAGATCGCGAAACGAGCCCGCAGGGATCAAGCCGCACGGGACGCAGCGGTTCGCCGGGAGACCGAGCGTGCGGCCGCCCAACCCGATGCCCCCGGGACCCACGAATGACCCAGCCCGTCACCCGCCTGCTGACCACGCCCCTCGGTGAACTCTTCGGCGAAGACGACCTCGACAGCACCCTCCGCGCCCTGACGAGGGTCGCCTCCTCCTACCGCCCCCCGTCGCACGACCTGTCCCTTCGCCAGGTCCTTCCCGCCGGCGTGGAGCGCGCAACGAAGCGGGCGGTCGGCCTCCTCCTGGTCCCGGACGGTCCTCTCCTGCGACGGCTCCTGGACCACCGGGTCAGTGATCGCTTCGTGTCCGAGCTCATCACGCGGGTCCTCGCCGGCTACGCTACCCAGCAGAGCGCCTCCGCGGCTCCAGGGCGCTCGTTGTTGGCGCGGGTACCCCTCGGCACGGTCACCAGCTCGCTGACGGACTCGGTATCTGCGGGCATCGAGCGCTTCACCCGCACCCAGCACGACCGGATCATCCACTACCTGATCGACACGCTCACCGCGGTCGAGCACCTTCCGGAGTTCGCGGAGTGGCGGACGCATGTCGTCGACGTGGTCTGGGAAACTCCACTGGCTGTGGTGCTGCCGAACCGACAACCCGTGGACCTCGAGCAGGCACGTCGGTCCGTAGCCGAGGTCGCCACGGAGCTGAGAGCGGGGCTGGCCGACCGGTCGATGCTGGACATCCTGGGTCAGCTGGGCTTCGACCGCGATGCCCTGACCGGCCTCGCCAACGAGCTCGACCGGGCCCTCGCCCGAGCATGACAAAGCCGTAAGGATCGCGCCATGCACTCGAAAGGTGCGGTGCAGAGCCTGTAGCCAGACAGCCGGATGGACCGGCTCGGAGGCATCATGCTCGCATCGCACCGCCGCACCGCTCGGAGCCGCCCGACGACCGGCTCGAACCCCCGACCCGACCCCGAGCTCGACCAGCGCGTCCGCCAGGTCCATGACTGGCTCGGCCCGCTCACCGACGAGATGGGCCGGGTCATCGTCGGCCAGGACTACCTCGTCGACCGACTCCTGGTCAGCCTGCTCACCGGAGGCCACGCCCTGCTCGAAGGGCTCCCCGGACTGGCAAAGACCCTGTCCGTCAAGACCCTGGCCACCGCCACGCACGGCAGCTTCAAGCGCATCCAGTTCACGCCCGACATGCTCCCCGCGGACATCGTCGGCACCCTGATCTACAGCCCGAAGGACGCCGAGTTCCACACCCGACAGGGACCTGTGTTCGCCAACTTCGTGCTCGCCGACGAGATCAACCGCGCCCCGGCAAAGGTCCAGAGCGCACTGCTCGAGGCCATGCAGGAACAGCAGGTGACCATCGGCGAGGACACGCACCCGCTGCCGCGTCCCTTCCTCGTCCTGGCGACGCAGAACCCCGTCGAGCAGGAGGGCACCTACACGCTGCCCGAGGCCCAGCTCGACCGCTTCCTGTTCAAGCTCTCGGTCGACTACCCGACCCCGCAGGAAGAGCGGCAGATCCTGGACGCGATGGACGCGACCACCCGTAGCCCGAGCGCCCAGCCCGTGGTGGAGCTCGACCAGATCCTCGAGGCGCGCCAGGTAGTCGACGACATCTACGTCGACGATCGCGTGCGCGACTACATCGTGGATCTGGTGCAGTGCACCCGCGAACCGAGCGCCTTTGGCCTCGACGTCGGCCCCTACATCCGGTTCGGCGCCTCTCCGCGCGGCACCCTCGGGCTGATCCGCGCCGCCCGCGCCTGGGCCCTGATGAACGGCCGGGCCTACGTGACCCCGAGCGACGTGAAGGCCATCGCCCACGACGTGCTCCGGCACCGCATCGGCCTCACGTACGAGGGCGTGGCCCAGGGCGTGTCCACCGACGACATCGTCGACGCCTGCCTCGGCGCCGTGCCCACCCCGTGACCCGGAGGACCCGATGATCGCTCCCGCGCCGAACCTCTCGGAGGTGCTTTCCAAGGTGCAACACGTGGAGCTGCGGGCGCTGCGCGCGCTCGACTCCACGCGTGCCGGACACTTCCGGTCGGTGTTCCTGGGCCATGGCATGGAGTTCGACCAGGTGCGCGAGTACGTGCCCGGCGACGATGTGCGGCACATGGACTGGAGCGCCACCGCGAGGACCGGTCGGCCGTTCGTCAAGGTTCATGTCGAGGAGCGCGACTTGTGCGTGCTGATCGCCCTGGACGTGAGCCCCTCCTCGGAGTTCGGCACCGTCGGGAGCACGAAGCGCGAGCAGATGGCCGAGCTGGCCGCCGTGCTCGCCTTCGCCGCGCTGCGCGGAGATGACCGCGTGGGGCTGGTGCTGTTCGGCGAAGACGTCGAGCTCACCATCCCGCCGGGGCGGGGGCGGGCGCACGTGCTCCGCATCGTCCAGGCCATCCTCGCTCACCGAAGCCGGAGCGCCTCGACACGGATCGCGCCAGCCCTCGCACACCTTCGGCAGGTCTACGCCCGGCGAGCGGCGGTGTTCCTGATCTCCGACTTCTTCACGGCCGAGCCCGACGACGAGCTGGACCAGGCCCTGCGGGTCGCCGGGCTTCAGCACGAAGTGGTGGCGATCCGGTGCACGGATCCGCTCGAG
>CALATR010000685.1 GCA_937891875.1 uncultured Pseudomonadota bacterium
CCCGGAACCCGGACCCGATGCAGCCGCCGGTGGCCCGAGCAGCAGCAGCTCCACCTGCTCGGCGGGGGCGGGTCGGGGGCAAGCTGGACCTGGACCGCGACGACCTGCCCGCGGCGCTCCGTGCGCTGCGGGTCGCGGCGAACCTCTCTCAGGTGGAGCTCGCCCAACGGATGGACGTCAGCGACAGCCTCGTCTCGGGACTGGAGCTGGGCAAGAGGAGGCTGACGCTCAAGATGGCGCAGCTGTACCTGCGCGGCTGTGGCTGGAAGCTCACCGCCGTTCCTGACGGTGCTGATCTGACGATGGTCGACCAGCACGCCGGCGGCCGGCCCGAGACCAGCGATCCGTATGCCCTCGACCCTGCGGTCCGCCGGCGGGCGCAGGAGCGGGTCCAGCGTCTCACCGAGCGTCGCGCCCACCTCGTCGTCGCCCTGCGCGAGACCGACGCCGCGCTCGCGGTGGTCTCACAGCTGCAGGCGTAGGCGGCTCGACACCCACCCACCAACACGGAGGATTGATGCCGACAAGGACGTCCCAATGAGTGCGATGGAGCAGATTCGTCGCACCCGAAAGGTCCCCGCCAAGCGTGGGATGCGTGTCACCGTCGACGGAAAGCCTGGCACGATTCGCTCTGCGTCACGTGGCTACATCAACGTCCAGTTTGACGGCGATCGACACACGATGCCGGCACACCCGACCTGGCGCGTCACCTACCTCGACAAAGACGGATACGTCCTGCTCGACACCGAGAACAGGACGGGCGCGTAGCCATGCCTGTCCTCGTTCAGCTCCGGTGCGAGCAGCACGATCGCAAGCGGTCGAGCAGGCACTACTCGGTGCGCCTCGAGTATGGCGCCGACCTGAGCGTGGACAAGGCCATCGAGCACGCCCAGGGCATGGCCGACAAGGGACCGTGTCGAGCCTGTGGCGGAACTGTGGTGGTCCACCGAACCACAGGAAGGCCATGACGACACAACCTTCCACGCCTGACCGCCCCGCCAACCCCATCGACCTGGCCGCGCGCGATCTCAGCCACGACGAGGCCCTCCAGCACCGCGACGACGAGGCGCTCGAGCGCTGGACCGCCGAGGTGCTGGGCCGCGAGCCGACGACCCACGAGCTCATGCGCGCGGGGATCATGCTCGACTGCCGGATCCAGCGCACGGGTGCCCTCGAGGCCGAGGTCTACCACCACCCTGATCGCCACGAGCCTGTCGCCGTGCCCTGCCCGCGCTGCCGGATGGAGCGCCCGTGCATCTGGGACGGTTGGCACCAGCCCAAGGGGATGTGGCGCAAGCCGCCCCCGTGCGACGGCGTCGAGTGCGGCTTCCTCGGCCTGGCCGACCCCATCGTGCCTACCGTCCGCGCCTTCGAGCAGCTCATCGCCCGCAAGCGAGACGAGGTCTGGGCGTTTCGCTTCAGCGATCCCCAGTTCGCCAGGGAGCGCGCCGAGGAGCTCGGTGCCCTGTTGTTGTTCGCGCGGACGCTCGAGCTCGTCGCGCTGGGCGGTGAGGACGCTCCGGAGCTGGCGCGCGCGGCCCTCGCCCTCGAGGCGGACGTGCTGGCCCCGCGCGTGCTGACCGCTCGGCCGGAGTTCGACCTTGCCGACGTCCCCAACGAAGACGACGAGTCCGGACCCTACCCCGAGCTCGTCGAGCCCGACCCGGGACCTGGTCCCGCCTTCGTCGTCGGTCCGCCTGCGCGGAAGAAGAGGGGAGGCTCGTCGTGAACGTCGTCCGGCTGGTCCATCGCTGCGCCCACATCGAGGGCGACTGCTCCGACGGCGGCGGGGCCGAGGTGCGGTCGGCGCTGGACATTGTTGCCTGGATGTTCCCCAACGCCATCTTCGGCGATCCGCCGACGATCCTGATGCGTCGCGCCCAGCAGCTCGCGCGATCTCCCCGCTGCGCCCCCTCCACGCCGCTCGAGCCCTCCGCGCCCGGGCGCACTCCCACCACGACCCGGTGCCGATCCCGACACCGCCCACCTCCGACCGCCCCGTGTGCATGCCGCGCGGCGGCGGTCCGGGTGGGGCGGGAGGAGCCCTCGGCCGCCTGCGCCACGCTCGAGGACGACTGCTGGCCCCCGCTCGAAGTCCCGTGCCCCTGCGATCACCCCTGGCCCGGGAGCCTCGGGTGTGAGCTCTGCAGGCCTATGCCGGGGGAGCTGTGGTGATGGAGCCGTCGCCACCTGGTGGGCTCGACGTGTCGACCGCCGGCAGGGCCGACGCGTCGTCGGAGGACCTGCGCGACGCGTCGCGTCCGGCCGCCGGCGACACCTGCGCATGGTGCCGCGAGCCCATCCCCGACGGTCGACGCAAGGACTCGATCACGTGCTCGAGGCGCTGTCGACAGGCTCGGTGGCGCTTCCGTCAGGAAGTGGAGCGACTCGAGCTCGCCGAGCGCGCCCTGCGGCTCGCCGTTGCGGATCCGCCCTACCCGGGCCTGGCGCACCTGTACCGGGACCACCCCGACTTTGCCGGCGAGGTGGACCACGCGTCGCTCCTGCAGGAGCTCGACGGCTTCGACGGGTGGGCCCTGTGCACCTCATCCGAGGCCCTGCCATCCGTCCTCCCCCTGTGCCCGAACCCCGCGCAGGTCAGGATCGCCGCCTGGGTGCGCGGCTCCCGGAGCGGGCGAGCCCGTGGCCCGCTGTCGAGCTGGGAGCCGGTGATCTACAAGCCGGCGCGGGACGTGGTGTCCACGCGGCAGCCCGACGACTCCCTGGTCTACACCGCGCGTCCCAGGCTGACGGACCCCGGCTGGGTGATCGGGGCCAAGCCTGCCGCGTTCGCGTCCTGGGTGTTCTCGCTCCTGGGCGCGCGCTCCGGCGACGAGCTGCATGACCTGTTCCCAGGCTCCGGCGGGATCGCCCGGGCGTGGCGGGCCGCGACGGAGGCGTGCTGATGCGACTCCGCCCCTCCGCTCGCAAGGTGCAGGACGCGATGGCAGGTGGGCCCGCGACCGCGGAGGAGCTCGCTGAGCGGGCCGGCCTCGCGCTCCCGACCGTCAAGCGCGCCTGCCACGTGCTCACCCACCTCAAGCTCGCCATGGTGGTCGACCACCGGTCCACGGGCACCGGTCGACACGCCTGCGTCTACGCCCTTCTCCCCCGCGACGAGGTCGTCGAGCCCACGCGTGAGGAACTCGCCCGCAACGTGGACGAGGACCTGCTGATCTTCATCCAGGCGGCGGGTAGCACCGGGGTGCGGCGCACCGAGGTGGAGGCCCGGTTCGGCCTCAGCAAGAAGGGGGCGCTCCACGAGCTCGCGCGACTCGCCGACCTCGGTCTGGTCGACCGCTACTGGATCCCCCACGGCCACGCGCTGCCCGGCAGCCAGGCCGCACACAGCCGCTGGACGGTGAAGGGCGTGCGCTGCCGCCTCGGAGTCCCCCAGTGACGGCGCCCCGCCCGTGGCACGTCGTCCTCGGGGTCGCCCGCGACGCCTCGAAGGAGGAGATCGTCGCCGCGTTCCGCACGGCCGCCAAGCGGTGTCACCCCGATCTCGGTGGGTCGGCTGCCGACATGGATGCGCTCCTGGTCGCCCGGGACCAGGGTCTCGCGCGACTCGAGCAGCGGGACGCCCCGCGGCGTCCCTTCGACGATCCCGACCACGAGCGGCTGCATGAGGCCGCGATGGCCCTGTCCGCCGAGGCCGCGCGCGAGCTCGCGCGGAAGCACGCCAAGGGGATCCGCGCCTGGGTGTTCGGCGTGCTGCGCCGCGAGCCCACCCGCAAGGACGTCCACGTCGCGGGGAGCGCGCTGCGGGATCGGGTCCGGAGCGAGGCCAGCGCCGCGAGCAACCGCGGACGCCGGCGAGACGACAGCAACCCGTAGGGAGGTGAGCGTGCAGAGGAAGATCTACGTGGCGAGCTCGTGGCGCAACCCCGCGCAGCCGGAGGTGGTGTCCGCGCTCCGGAGCGCTGGGCACCTGGTCTACGACACAGCGATCGTCCGGATCGCGGAGCAGGACGCATGAGCCGGGTCGTCGACCGCGCGCTGCTCTGCATCGAGGGATGTGGCCGCCGCTGGACGTCGGCTGATGACGGGCTCTGCGACGCCTGTTTCGAGGATGCCAAGGAATGGGAGAGCCGACGCGCCGCCTACGCTGCCGCGGATGGCACTCCTCTTCCGCAGCTCGACGGCCTCGACTACGACGAGGCAGAGGCGGCCCTTGGGCGGAGCGAAGACGCATGCTGATCGCCCACCACATCGACTTCCTCGGGCTCGCCGACCGCTTCCCGGACCACCTCGGAGAGTGGGTGGTGCTGGTGGACGGCGAGCCGGACTCGTTCTGGACCGACCTGGGCGACGCGTTCGATGCGTTCTACGCGCTGCCCGATCGCAGCTCGGCGATGGTGGAGAAGGTGGCCCGGGACGGGGATCCGGTCGGCTGAGGTCGGCGCAGCTCCTTGACGGACAGCACGACCAGGCCGTTGTCTCTGGGGATGCGCGTGGCAGGTAGGACGACCGTGCAATCGACCGGTGTTTCCGTGGCGGCGATTGGTCCTGCAGGGTCGCAGACAGCGAAGCCTCACGCCCGCTCCTTGAACGTCAGCACGACCTGCCCCTGCATCTCCGGGATGTGCTTCACGGCGTCCCGCAGCGGCAGGGACCACGCGTCGACGTAGCTGTGGTCGGTGCCTCGAGCACCGCCGATCAGTGCCTGACGGACCTCCTTGGTCACGCCGGCGCGGGCCAGGCTGGCCTTCCAGCACGCGCGGAACGCGTGGAGCGGGCGGCGGCCGCGCCGCCCGGGCGGGGCCCAGACGTCCCGGCGCACCTCCTCCGCGGCCGTGGCGGCCTCCCAGGCTCGCAGGGCCACCCGGTAGGCGCGCACCCGGCGGCGGTCCTCGATGAGGTCCGGGGACCAGGCGTGCTCCCACCCGGACACGGACTCACCACGTCGATCCCAGCCCTTCAGCACGTCCAGCAGTGGCGAGGGGATCGGCGTCGACCAGCCCTGCGCCTCGCGCTTGGTCTTCGAGCCGGGGTCGTTCGGACGCACGTGGAGGAGGGCGCGCTCGAGGTCGACGTCGGCCCACTTCAGCGCGATGCACGTCGAGATCCGGAGTCCCGTGCACCGCGAGATCCAGGCCGAGCGGGCGGTGGGCCCCCACCCGCCCTCCTCGTCGGCCATGCGCCGGATCACAACGTCGCACTCCGCCCAGGTCGGCCTGGGCGCCTCGACGGCCGACCAGGTGGGCAGGTCGGAGAGCGTCCTCGGGAACGGGACGCCGGCGAGCTCCTCGCCGTGCATCCAGGCCCACCAGCGCTCGACCTGCTTGACGCGACTGCTGGCGGTGGTCGGAAGCACCTTCCGCTCGTCGATGAACCGCTGCCACACTGCCCGAAGGGCCTCCCTCGAGAGCAGCGTCGCGGGCGCGGGAACGCCCTTGCGCACCCCGAGCACCTCGTACAGGACGGTCACGGCGGTCCCGACAGCGCGGAACGTGCTCGGGCTGCGCTGAAGGCGGACCAGGTGCTCGAGGTACAGCTGGTAGCCCTCGCGGAGGTCCGTCACCTCCCGCTCCGCCGGCGGCCGCCAGATCCGCCCGAGAGCCGATGCTTCCTCGACCTCCCGCTTGACCTGGTCGGCGGACCGCTTGGTGGGGCACGTGCGCTGCTTGTTTCGCGTGATCGGCGTCCCCTCGCTGTCGACACCGACCTGCTCCCGCCAGCGTACGAACCACTTGCTGCCCTTCCGGTGGACGCTCGCCATCGCACCCCCTCCCGCTGGCTGATGTTCGCACACCGTTCGCGCGCTGTGAACGTCAGGCGGCATGTTTTTCGTCTACAACGACGTCGGACGACAATCCCGTAGTTGTCCGCCGTTACGTCACGCGTGACCCGTCTCTCGCACCCTGCGACATGGACCGGACGGCAGGAACTGCACTAGGCTCCGCGTCGAAGCGGGTGGAACACCGCCCCGTTTCCGGAGGTCCGTGATGCGAATCCTGATGCTGAGCCTGCTGCTGTCGAGCACGGCCCTGGCGGCTCCCGACGCCGCCGAGGACGCGCCCAAGGCAGATGCGGCGGTCGACGCGAAGAATGAAGAGGCGACCCCCGGCGCACAGCCGATCCTCGACGCCCTCGCCCTGCCGGAGACGGCGGAGGCCCTGCGCCAGCGCGGTGTGCCCGACAAGGATGTCGAAGAGGCGCTCGGCGAGGCCAAGGCCAAGGGCGTGTCCGCCGCCGAGACCCGTCAGGTGATGGAGGAGACCCGCCGCTCGGTCGAGGAGCACGGTCCGGTCGACAACTTCGGCGCCTTCGTGAAGGAGCAGCTGGACTCCGGCAAGCGGGGCCAGGAGCTCGCCGCAGCCATCCGTGCCGAGCACGAAGCCCACGGCAAGGGCAAGGGTCACGGCATGAAGGACGAGCACGGCAAGGCCGGCGAGCACGGCAAGGCCGGCATGGACGACCATGGCAAGGCCGGCGAGCACGGCAAGCCCGAGATGGGCGAGCACGGCAAGGCCGGCGAGCATGGACAGCCCGACGACAAGGGCAAGCCCGACGACAAGGGCAAGCCCGACGACAAGGGCAAGCCTGACATGGACGGTCACGGCAAGGCCGGCGACCACGGCAAGCCGGACGACAAGGGCAAGCCCGCGGACAAGGCCCGCGGCCCCGGAGGTAACCGATGATCCGCACCATCACGATGTCGATGCTCGCGCTGACCCTGGCGGCCTGCGCCGGAGCACCCCCGGACGCGCCCGAGCCCGAGACCCCCGAGGTCAACGACGAGGGCACCGCAGAGGCGGAGGTCCCGGCCAAGGCCAAGGAGGCTGCCGAGCTGGCCAAGGCCCTCAAGGCCGCCGACGATCCGGCTGAGGAGCTTCAGAGCCGCGGCATGAGCCAGGCCCAGCTGGACGCCATGATGTTCGAGATCGCGTCGGATCCCGAGCTGTCGAAGGCGTACAGCAGCTTGATGGCGAACTAGCGTTCGACATCGATCTCGGGCCTCGGGCCGAAAGCGGTGGCCGCTCCGTCCGATGAGGGACGGGGAGGCCCCGTGGATCCTGCCGAGATCATCGAAGCCGCGCGCACGGCAGTGAAGGCCGACCTCCTCGACGAGGCGGTCGTGCTGCTGGACGCCCTGGGTGACCTGCCCAGCGCTCGCCTGTGGCTGTTGCGCGCCGATCTGCACCGGGAGCGCTGCGAGCCCGAGCTGGCCCTGCGTGCGCTCAAGCGTGCCTGCGAGCTGGGGGCGGGCGACGAGGCCCGGGTCCGGGCGGCGCTGATGTGGTCACCGATCATGGGCGATCCCGTCCAGCTCGCGGTCGAGTGGCGGCGCTGCTCGGACGCGCTGGCCAATCTGGCGCAGGAGTACCTGGAGATCCCCGATCCGGTCGGCGCGCTGCCGTGGCTCGACTTCTACCTGGCCTACCGGGGTCGCAGCGACCGGACCCAGCGCGAGCACCTGGCGGCGACCCTGCGGAGGGCCTCGCCGATCCTGACGTTCGAAGCACCACATGTGGCGGGTGGTGCCCGGCCGGACGGCCCGGTTCGCCTGGGGATCTGCTCGGCCCACCTGAAGGACCACACCATCGGACGGCTCAACGAGGCCCTGGTGCGCCGGCTCGGCAGCTACGGGTTCACGGTCGTGCTGTGCGTGCCCGAGCTGGCCGATGATCCGCTGGCCAGCGCGATGGCCGCCGGCGCAGGCGAGGTGCTGGTGCTCGGCCGCGACCTCGTCGATGCCCGAGCACGCCTCTCGGCCGCGCGCCTGGACATCCTGCACTACCCCGACCTGGGCATGGACCCCTTCACCACCTGGCTGGCGTTCGCCCGCCTGGCGCCCGTGCAGACGGTGTCCTGGGGTCACCCGATCACCTCGGGCCTCGACACCATCGACGCCTTCCTGGCCAGTCCCGCCCTGACGCCGCCTGGCTCCCAGGAGGACTTCACCGAGCGCCTGGTGCAGCTGCCCGACCCGATGGTCTGCTGGACCCCTCCCGAGCCCCCCGCCGAGCGCCCGCGCGCCCAGCTGGGCCTGCCCGAGGGCCGCCGGACCTACGTGGTGCCGCAGTCGGCCTTCAAGCTGCATCCGGACTTCGACGTGGCCCTGCGCCGCATCGCCGAGGCGGACCCGGACGGGGTCATCGCCCTGCTCGCGCCGAAGCGGGAGACCTGGAAGCAGAGGTTGCAGGCCAGGATCGGCCTCCCCTCCCACCAGCTGGTGTGGCTCCCGGGCCAGCCTCGCGAGGGCTTCCTGGCCCTGCTCGCCCAGGCCGACGTGATCCTGGACCCCTTCCCGTTCGGGGGCGGCCACACCTCGCTGGAGGCCCTGGCCGTGGGCACGCCCATCGCGACCCTGCCGACGGGCCAGCTCCGCGGCCGACTCACCGCCGCCTGGTACCGGACCATGGGTCTGGCGGCCTTTGTCGCGCCCGACCTCGCCGCCTACGTCGACCTCGCCGTCGGCTGGGCCAACGATCCCTCCGCCCGCGCCCGGGCCAGCGCCGCCATTCGTGCCCGCAGCGACCGCCTCTTCCGCCGATCCGACGCCGTCGCCGCCCACGCTGCCGTGTTCCACCAGCTGGTCAGCGAGGCGAGCCGGGAGCAGGTCGTACAGCCGATGCGCCGCAGCGCCTGAGCCTGAGTTCCGATCGCGTCGCCCTGGTAGAGAGCGGCTGCTACGATCGCGGCCATGCCCGACGCCTCGGCCTTCTCTCCCGACTACATCGCCGCGCGCGCCCGCTTCCGTGCCGGGGCGCTGGCGCGGCGCGCCCACCTCGAGCACCACCCCCTCGACGCGCTGGGTCCGGACGGCGAGGACCTGTCCATCGACTACGCCCGGATCGGCAGCTCCGACGCCTCGCGCATCGTGCTGGTGACCTCCGGACTGCACGGCATCGAGGGCTACTTCGGCAGCGCGGTGCAGGCGGCGGTCCTGGAGGAGGCCCTGGGTGACTGGGTGCCGCCCGAGGACGCCGCCCTGGTGTTCATCCACGCGCTGAACCCGTGGGGGATGGCCTGGAAGCGTAGGGTCAACGAGGACAATGTCGATCTGAATCGCAACTTCCTGCTCCCGGACGAGCCCTGGCGCGGCCTGCCCGAGGGCTACGCCGAGCTCGACCGCCTGCTGCACCCGCGGACTCCGCCGGGCACCTTCGATCCCTTCCTGCCGAAGGCGCTGTGGCTGGGCCTGCGGCGGGGCGGGACCCTGCTGCGGGCGACCGCCGCCGCTGGCCAGTACGATCGTCCCCGCGGCCTCTTCTTCGGCGGCAATGGACCCTCGCCCACCAGCGTGCTCCTGCGCGAGCAGCTGCGCCGCTGGTTCGGCCCCGCGCGCGACGTGCTGCACCTGGACCTGCACACCGGGGTCGGTGCCCGAGGGCGACTGCTGCTCCTGACTCGCCACGCCCCCGACGACCCCGAGATGAACCAGCTCGCCGCGTCGTTCGGCCGGGACCTGCTCGTCCCCTGGCTCCCCGACGGGCCCAAGGTGCGCGGTGAGTTCATCCCCTGGTTGGACCACCACCTCGATGTCGAGCGCTACGAGGGCCTCGTCGCCGAGGTCGGCACCGTCGGACCGGTCCGCCTGCTGACCGCCCTGCGCGCCGAGAACCGCGCCCACCACCACGGCGAGCCCGAGGCCCCCGCCACCGAGGCGGCCCGCGAGCGTCTGGCCACCGTGCTCAACCCGATGGACCCGCGCTGGCGCAAGCGCAGCGTGCTGGTCGGCGTGCGCCTCGTGCAGCGGGCATTGGAGGTGCACCTGGGGGCGGTGAGGGGAGCGCGGGCGAGCGCTTGAGATCCGGTGTCCGGTCATCCGGCCAGCAGCCTGTGCTGCACAGCCAGCCCGGTGAGCCCCGCCGAGCTTGATCGGCGCCTCCCACGTCGGACGCTGCGCCAAACCACCCGAAGGACACCTGCTCCCACTCGATCCGCCTTCGGCGTTTCTCATGGCGGTGTCATTCGCGCGGC
>CALATR010000686.1 GCA_937891875.1 uncultured Pseudomonadota bacterium
CGGTGGGGGAGGGGGCGACGGCGTCGGACGTCGTCGCCTGGCTCGACGCGAACGAGGTCGGCTGGGCTCCGCCGTCAGGCAACGGGCACGACGCCGAGACCCGCCAGGGAGCCCTTCGGTCAGCCGTGTCGAACCTGCGGTCGGCGTTCGCGGACCTGCCGATCGGGCTCGAGCGCTTCGGCCCCCCACCGCAGGGCTTCTCGGTGGCGGGGGTGGAGGTGGACATCGGATGAAAGGGTGCCGAAAACGACTGCAGAAATATCAATGCATAGTACAGATCATCGCTGACAGGTGATATCTGGTATCAATCATTGCACCGATTTATCGAGGTTGAAACTCACCCGGATCTCCCCAGCGACAGCCCCGGCGCACCACCACGCTCCCCGAGCGCCCACCCGTCCCACCAACCTCTGTAAGCAGTGCGGGCAGTACCTGGCTTGAGCCGCCCGGATCCCGCCTGATGCGCCCCCCAGGATCTCTCGCCACTTCCCCGAAACCCTTGTACACTTCCGACCATACGCAAGGGCATACGCCAGCCGGAACTACTCCCACCAGCAGTACCTGGAGAAGAACCCGCAGGGGTACTGCATGCATGGGTTCAATGGGGTGAGCTGTCCGATTGGGGTGTTGGGGTAGGGGGGAGGTGTAGCAGGCCGTCGGATGTGGTGTGGTGGGATCGCCGCGAGCATCGACGACGTCATCTCTCAGGAGGTCTTTCATGCGTGGTAGCCAGCTCCTGCTCTTGCTGGGCGCGCTGTGGACCGCAGGCTGCACCGGAGCGACCAGCGACACCACAGACGCCAGCGACAGCACGGACGACACCGACGAACCGGGCGAGCCAACCATCTCCATCGATGGGCGCTGGAAGGTGGAGGAGGGGCGCTTCCCCTGGCAGGAGGGCACCTGGGCCGAGGAGCTGACACCGGACTGGGGCTTCGGCACCTTCTTGACCCTGGACAGCCGGGCGGCAGACTGCTGGCAGCCTCCCATCGAACAGGCGGAACAGGCGCTGCACTACGGGCCCGAGTACAGCAAGGACCACCTGCACCAGTGGGTCGGCTTCGTCGCTGGCTTTCCTTGCGGGGACGACGCCGAGCCGACGCGCATCGAGGGTGAGCGCGACCTGGGCGTTCCGGTGTTCCAGCGCACCCAGGATGGGAAGGACATCTACCAGCTGGGTGAGGAGACGTGGGAGTTCGAGCAGCTGGAGGATGATCTGCTGGAGCTGCGCATCAATAGCGCGGTCCTGCGACTGCGGAACGTAGGATGACGGGCTCGCGTCTCCTGGCCGTCGGGCAGGCCGCGCTGCTGACCACGCTGGCCTGCCTGGACCCCGAACCAGGCCTCGCGACGAGCGAGCCTGACCCTTGTGGGGCGGCTCGCGTCTTCCCGAGTGAAAACGTCGCCCTCTACCCCCCAGGGCCCACCCTGGCCGTCGGCAGCCAGCTCGGAGTCTTCGTCAAGGACGTCAGGCCCGGGTGCCTCACCGGGTGGGAGTTCGAGGTCGAGGACGTAGAAGGCGTGCAGCCCTTCGAGGGGACCACGGACTACTCCGAAAATGCCCTGCTGTGGAACCCCGAGCTGGTGGTGGGCCGGCAGGTGGAGGTGCGGGCCCGCGCCCAGATGGGCGTGGAGGTCAGCCGGACCTACACCGTGGTGGCCGAGGACGAGGCGAGTGAGCCCTGGGATCTGGACGTGGAGTCTCCCAGGTTCTTCCTGTTCGGCTTTCGCAATCGCAAGGGCGTCCGCTGGGTAGCTGTAGAGATCAACACCGCGGAGGTCCCCAGCGGCCGGGACTACGCGACCCTGCGACTCGACGACGGCACAGCCCTCGGAGCGCTTGCGCCAGGATGGTCGTTGTTCAGGGAGATCGAGGTCGAACGCCTCCCCAAGGACGGCGAAGAGGCCTGCGTCATCGTCGAGCAGCGCTCCCCCGACGGCACGCTGGTGGACGAGTACACCCGGTGCGGCGCGTTCGACGTCACCAAGCTGTGCGCCTGCTCCACCACGACCCCCTCCGCCGCCTTGCCCTGGGCCCTGGCCCTGGCCCTGCCCCTCCTGCGACGCCGACGCCGCCCAGCTGGGTAGGTGCCCGTGGGCTCGACCGACGTGATGAAGTGCAGGCTGGACCGCGACGTCACCTACGGGCAGCCTCCGCGGCAGGTCACGTTGCTGCTCGTGGACCGGGGCGGCCTGGTTCGGGTGAAGCGAGCGCTCGATGGAACCACGCCGCGGCGCACGGTCAACCGCGAGGGCGCCTTCGAGACCCGGTTCGAACGCGCGGGTGTGACGACGGCCGTGTTTCGGGTCGCCACGGACGGGCACGGATGCATCGGCTCGATGGCCTCGTTCCGCTACCGCGTGGGCGACCAGTGGGAGCAGCTCGCGGTCTACTTCGGGGAGGCTTGCTGAGCGCCGAGATCGTGCTCCGAGGCGGATCCGTCAGGCCCTCCACGATCGGTAGGCGCGGGTGAAGGCAGGTCCTCGAGGGAGCTACCGCCCGACGTCCTCGATCTCGAGGGAGTAGGCCACGATGGCGTCGGGGTCCTGACCACGGATGACGAACACGTACGAGTCGGCTTCTACGCTGTAGTCGATGGTCAGCTGGTCCTCCCCGGTGGCGGGTTCCACGTAGTCGCTGCGCCTGAACTGGGTGCCGTGGCCATAGAGGATCTCCCAGACCTCGAAGGACGGCGCGCCATCCTCGATGTTGTAGCGGAGCGTGGCGCGCAGGGAGCTTTCCGGGGGGATCTTCACGCGGAAGAAGTCGATCTCCTCTCCGCAGAGGGACACCTGCTCGATGAGCCCGGCGCCCACGGTCGGGCCATCGTATTTGTGCTCGTCCTGGGGCTCGAATCGGTCGGCGGCGCAGGCGAGGGGTTCGGCGGTGACCGCCAGTGAATACAGGTGGTACTCCGCCGGGTCTTGCGACTCTCGGAACATCGAGACGCGGACTGGCTCGTTGACCGCGGTCATGGAGACACTCGCCGTGGACCCCCAGGAGTGGTTCCGGTCGAGGAAGGCCGCTTGTGGACGACCGATGCCCACGTGGACGAGGTCTTCTCCGGTCACCGCTGCGGTGACGGTCCAGCCGGCAGGGAACGTGGTCTCCGGCAGCTCCACCACGAACTCGTCCACGTCATCGTAGCCACAGAGTCGGAGCCCCTCGAGGACCCCCGGCTCGATCCGCGTGGCCTGGCCCTCACGGTCGTTGGGCTCGAAGCGGTCGATGCAGGGTGGCCACTCGGAGTCGGTGTCGACGTCGGTGTCGGTGTCGGTGTCCGTGTCCGTTTCGGAGTCGGTGTCGGTGTCGGTGTCCGAGTCGGTCCCTTCATCGATTGGATCCGGCGAGCCGGTGCATGCCACGATCAGTCCTGCGAGCGCGACACGGGAGAGCGAGGGGACCACAACAGACCTCCGGAGCTGGGAGTGCGGGGCCCCGGTATCTCCGGGTGTGGCAGGGGCTGCGGTCCAGGCCCGATTGTCGCTGCGGTGACAGGAGGCTCACTCCGCTGCGAGGAACGCCTTGACCTGCAGCAGCCCCTCCGTCGGACGTGAACACGTCCTAGGAGGGATGCACCTCCCCAATGAGGCGCCGCAACGTGTACTGGCGCCCACCACTACACGGGGGTTCCAATGAGGGGGCTGTGGCTGCCAGCGTTGCTGGCGCTGGCGTCGTGCGTCGACGCGGTGTCGTGTGGACCGTTCACCGAGGAGGTGGATGGCGCGTGTGTCGGGCAGGTGGTCGAGGAGTTGGAGCCGGGAGAATCGGCGTTCTACGAGGCCTTGTCGGGTCTGTCGCCCTGCGTGCCCGCCGAGGGCGAGGTCCAGCTGGACCTGCAGGCGGGGTGCGCCGGCGACGCGTGCGTGGGAGCAGATGCGCAGGCCCTGCTGGACGCGCACCCGGACGCCGAGTGCCGTTCGGAAGGGGGTCTCCTGTCGTGCGACATCGGCGAGGTGCGAGCGAGCGTGGTTGATGCCGACTGGAACGGCGAGCCGGACGACGGCGCAGTCGTCCGGTCCTTGCAGGTGCTGGCGCCCGGCAAGCGCACCGACGACGGGCTGGGCGTGGGTGCCTCGATGTCCTGCTTCCTCGACGTGCTTCCCGAGCCAGACCTGGTGGCGGCCACCCAGCAGGACGGGGAGTGGGTCCTGCGAGAACTCTACTGGAGCGAGGGGGTCCGGGTGGGCAACTACATGCTCTACACGCGCGATCTCGCCGGTTCCGGTGACTGGAAGGCCGGCTCCGCCACGTGGATCGAACTCGATGGGGGTCGCTGACATGCGCACGTTCTTCCTGACCTTTCTCCTGGCCGGCTGCAATCCGCTGGTCTGCGGCGAGAACACGGTGGTGTGGCACGACGTCTGCGTCGGCGAGCAGCCGCTGGACCTGGCGGACGAGCTGGAGGATCTGGAGGCGTGTACGCCCAGGATCGCCGGCGATGAGCTGGACGTCGAGCGCGGCTGCGTCCAGGGTGCTTGCGTGGGAGACCCCGTGAGCGCCGCGTTGGAGCGCATCGGTGCTCCTGGCGTCTGCGGTACGCAGCCCGACAGCGACATCATGCGCTGTCGCTTCTCTGCGATCCCGGACCTGGCGTTCCAGGCGCGTGCCGTGCCCGGCGCGATCCCACCCAAGCCCGATCCTTCGGCGCCGATCCTGCTCTTCGAGATCTCCGGGAACTACGACGGCGCCAGCCCGTCGGGGCTGGGGATCGGGATCCCGATCGCGTGCTTCCTGGACGAGCTGGGCGAGCCCAGTGCCGTGATCACCGGCCCCGTCGACGACGAGTGGGCGGTCGGCGCTGCAACCTGGGATGATCTCGGAGTCAGCGTGTTCGACACGTCCGGCAGCGACTCGGTCGTGAGCGCGGACGGTCGCGTGGACCTGGTGCGGATGTTCGTTCCTGGGGCGAGGTGAACGGCTTCATCCGTGACCCCATGGCGTGCCCGCACTGCGGGTCGCCATCGAGTCGGTGCAGGCCCGCACGGCGCTCATGACCCTGGGCTGGGTGATCAACGTGGTCCTGGTCGAGGTCGTGATCAGTGGGACAGGCAGTAGGCGCCGCTGGTGGAGTAGCCGCTGGGGCAGGAGCCGCCCTTGATCACCGCGTGGCCGGAGCTGTCGCTGCTGGCCAGGCAGTAGTTGCCGCTGGTGGAGTAGCCGCTGGGGCAGGAACCGACCTTGGGCACGGCATAGCGCGCGGAGCTGCTGGGATTGCAGTAGTCGCCGCTGGTGGAGTAGCCGCTGGGGCAGGAGCCGGTCTTCTGAAGGGCCACCGGCGCGACCTGCGACGGTGAGCTGCTGCGTCCACCCGAGGCCAGGCAGTAGTCGCCGCTGGTGGAGTAGTCGCTGGGGCAGGAGCCGGTCCTGGCCACGGCGTGGCGGGAGCTGTCGCTGCTGGCCAGGCAGTAGGCGCCGCTGGTGGAGTAGCCGCTGGGGCAGGAGCCGACCTTGGGCACGGCGTAGCGCGCGGAGCTGCTGGGATTGCAGTAGTCGCCGCTGGTGGAGTAGCCGCTGGGGCACGAGCCGACCCTGGGCACGGCGCTGGCTGCGGGACCCGCGTGCGCGGTCAGGCCAGCGAAGACCACCAGGACGGACCCGAAGACGAGGGTGAGGGGAGAGGACACGGCGCCTCCAAGCGGCAGCAGGGTGGGAGTGAAGAACACGCTTCGAGCCAGGTATCCCCGTGGCTCGGTCGACGGGTCTGGGTGTGTCGGTTGCCGATGCACATGCCGACCTCCTGGCAGACAGGTAGAGCGCCGGGCGCTTGTCGATGGTTGCGGGGCGTAACGGGCGGCGGCCTCGACGGTCTGGTCGACCATCGCCCGTACCTCGGCTTCCTCCGTCGGCGGGGTGGTGGGGTGTCGATGCGGTGTAGTGTCTGTCTCGGCCATGCCTGGTCCTGCCATCCGGGCCAGCTCGGTGGCGCGAGCGTCCGGCCAAAGGAGAAATCGCGATGATGACCGAGGTCTTTGCGTGTGCCACGGGAGAGCAGGCGAGCGTGTACCGTGCGATGCACTGCACCGATGGCGGGGACGTGCGCACCGTGACGCGGACGCCCTGGACCCCCAACGGTCCGGGCGAGCCGGAGGAGTTCTCGATTCGCATGCCTGGCCCTGGCGCCGAGTCCGCGCGGGCCGACCACGGCCTGCTCCGGCTCAAGCGTCTCGACATCGTGGTCATCGAGAACCTTGCCCAGGCGTTCGGCACCGCCTCGCTGGACCTCGAGCCAGATCCATCCGACCCCGACGGCCTGTTCGGGGTCTGGCCGGCAGATCTGGTGGATGCCCTCGCGGACGCCGACGAGGCCGAGCTGCGCAGCGCCGGTGAGCGGTGGATGGAGATCTGGTGCGCGGATCTGGCCACGGTGCCGGCTTGGGGCGGTGAGGTTCCAGAGGGCATGGAGCCCAGGCTCGACGGGGAGCGGGGCTGGTGGAAGGCCCTGGCTGACCTGGCCGGTCTGGCACGGCGCACGAGGGAGCGATCCTGGACGATGTACGCCTGGTTCAGCGCGTAGCACTCGCGGCGCGCGAGCTGCTCACCTACCCGCCCGACGAGAGCCCCGACCGCTCACCGCCCCAGCACCTCCGCCGTCGCCAGCGGGGGCCCGCCGGACTGACCGCGGCCGCCGTAGACGAGCACCTGGCCCCCTGGCAGGGCGGTGGCGCTCGCGCCGAGTCGTGCGTGCTTCAGGGGGTCGACCGCCGTCCAGGTCCCCGCCTCCGCGCTCCACACCTCGACCTCTGCCGAGGCCTTGGGAGGCCGCCCCGAGCTGCCGCCGATCCGCCACACCTGGTCCCCGCTGGCGACGAGGGCGAAGCTCGCGTGGTCGATCGTCTCGAAGGTACGAGGGATGGCCGTGGTGGGCTCCCAGGTGTTGGTCTTCGGATCGAAGACCGCGGCGTCGGGCTCGGAGTCCGCCTGGCTGCGGCGCCCGGTGGCCAGCACCCTGCCGTCGGGCAGCACCGCCAGGCGGTTCGTGCGCTTGCGCGGGGCGGGCGCGGTCTTGCTCCAGGTGTCGGCGGCTGCGTCGTAGCGCTCCAGCTCGTAGGCCGCCCCGCCGCTGCCGATCAGCACGCCGCCGTCCACCGCGACGAGATCATCGTCCTCGGCGCAGCGCCCGGGCGACGAAGCACTCGACCAGGTGTCGGCGCTGGGATCGTAGCGCTCGGCGCGGACCTCTCCGACCTCGCAGTTCACGACCAGGACGTGGCCGCCCGGCAGCGCGACGGCCTTGGGCCTCAGGAAGGCGGAGCCACTCGGCGCCACCGCAGCGAACTGGTTCGTGGCGGGGTCGAAGACCTCGGCGTGGGTGAGGCCCGTCGGATCGGCGTTCGGATCGGCCATGGCCGGATCCTCCCCGCCGACCAGCAGCACCTTGCCGCCGGGCAGGCTGGCCATGGCGTGCCCGAAGCGGGGCTGTGCGAGTGCGCCCACCGCCTCCCAGCCCTCGCGCGCGGGCACGTAGACCTCGGCGGCTGCGGGGGAGTCGTGGCCACCCGCGAACAGCACGCGCCCATCGGGCAGGAGCACCCCGGTGTGGCCGGCCCTGCCGTGCTGGGGGTTCGGTGCTGCCTTGGGCAGATCTTCGGTGTTCGAGCTCGAAGCAGTCGCTTCACGCGGGGTCTCGGCCTGGGAGCCCAGCCCTCCGCACGCCAGCACCAACACGAGGACGCCGCCGGCGATCCATCTGCTCGTCTGCACCTGCACTCCTTGCGCCCGCCCGCGCGGGCTCGCTAGATGACGGCCTCTTCGCCTTCCTTGGGTCCGGGAGGCGTGCCGAGCAGCTCATAGTGCCAGTGCTCGGGCGTCGAGAGGTCCTTGCACGCCCGATAGACGCCAAAGTACAGTGCTACCGAGTCGATGACCGGGTCGAAGAGGTTCGGGAAGATCCACTGGTGGAAGACGTCGACGGCGAGCCCCTTGAGGTGATTGCTGACGAACGTGCCGGGCTTGACGTTGGGCCGCCGCTGCGCCGTGTCCTCGTAGCCCTCGGCCGCGACCGCGGTCTGCACCGCGACCCTGGCGGAGTCGGCGCGCAGGTCGGGGAGCAGGGCCTGCATCGCCTCGTCGTCGCCCTGGGCGTCCTCGACCCGGGCCACGTTGGCGGCGCTCACCCACTCGTTGCCGTCCTGGTCGGTGCCACCGTAGTTGACGAGGTTGTCCGCCAGCTTCGAGCGGTTCTTCTCGGAGTTCAGGCCGCTGCTGTCGGTGGTGTTGCCCTCGTTGAACATCCACGCGGTCGACAGCTCGTGCGCCTTGGCCGGGGAGCGCATGCCGCTCGCCCGGCTGGTGGGGCCGGAGACCAGGCCAGCCCAGGCGGCGAACCGCTGCATGCGCTCCATGCGCGAGATGAGGTCGGCGTTCACGGAGATGCCGCCCATCGCGAGGTTGGACCACGAGATGCTCGCGTTGCCGAGCGCGGTTCCGGTGAGCGGCTTGGGGGACTGGGCGAAGTCGCGGGCCGCGGCGAGCAGCGCCTGCTGATCCTCGGTGAAGGTCTTGGCGCGGACCGTCTCGTCGACGGCGTCCAGGTAGGCCTGGCCCTCCAGGTTGGCGAACTCGGACCGGACGTCGCTGGGCGTGTAGGCGTTGCCCCCCTCGCGCGACTTCGCGAGCTGGGTGGAGTTGCCGCCGCCCCCCTCGACGCTGGCGTACTTCTCGGCGCGCTCGGCCACACTGGCGTCGGTCAGGTTGCTGTGCGCCGTCCAGCCCCACTCGACCTCCTGCCCGCTCTCGGGGTCGAGGCCGCTGACTCGGCTGTACATGTGGCCGTTCCGCTCGGACTGCTCGAGGATCTTCACCTCGACCCCCTCGGGGATCTTCTCGCCGGTCTGCTTCTGCTGCGGCGGCCCGTTGCGGATGCGGGCGTCGGCGTCGGTCACGATCCAGCGCTCACCCACGTTCTCGTCGCTCACGCCGATGCTGTCCTCGGCGGGCGCCTCCTCCTGCACGGGCTCGTCGAAGGTCTCCTCCTCGCCCTGCTCCTCACCCATGCCGACGAGGTCCCAGAAGGCGTCTGGAACGGCCTCCACGGCATCGTTGGCGTACTCCTGCACGTCCTCGAAGACCGAGGCTGCGCCCTCGACCGCACCCTCGAGCGCGGACTCGCCGAGCTCGAGCACGACGCCGAAGATGCCGGCCCCCTCGTCCGTGCCGGTCGGCTCCTCGACCGTGGGCTCGACCTCGTTGGCGCCGGACTCCGCCGGCCCGGAGCTCGCCGGTGCCTCGTACGGGCCGATCTCGGCGGTGATCGCGTCATTCGCGGCGGTGCCGACCTTGCACAGGGTGCCGTCCAGCCGGCCGTTCAGCGAGACGATGACGATGTTGCCGTCGGGAAACTGGTCGTAGACGTAGCCGCCGGAGCCTTCCACCCGGCGTGCGGGCAGGGCATCGAGCGCCTCGGAGTTCGAGCCCTCCGCGGACAGGGGCATGGTCGAAGAGCCGGACGACGAGCCGGAGGAGTCCGTGCCCGTGGAGGAGCGCGTCTGGGAGCGACTGGGCGCCATGGGACCTCTGAGGAGAGCGAGGAGGAACGGCGAGAGGACAACACGTCGAAGATAGCGCACCTGACTCCGGTCTGTGTGCGCTGGACCGGGTGGCGGGGGCCAACCCCCACCTCACCCCTCCGCACGGGTGGGCAGCAGCACCCCTACCGCCCTCCCGCGATGTCCTTGCCCGCCACGACCAGCTCCCTGGCGGAGTACCCCGGCAGTGCGGTGTAGCTCGAGGTCGACAAGCCGGTGGACGAGCCCCAGTAGATGAAGCTGTCGGCGGTCGGCGAAGGGGAGCTGAACGCGCCGCTCTGGTGTCCGGTCACCACGAAGTCGTCGTAGCCGTCGAGGTTCAGGTCGCCGGCCGCGGTCATGCGTCCGCCCTCGGTCGGCAGGGCCACCATGTCCGAGGTCGAGTAGCCGGAGCGGGTGCCGTCGCCGTAGTAGACGACCGAGTCGACCTCGTAGGTCGAGGCGTTGGCGTACTGGGCCACGCCGATGTCGGGATCCCCGTCGCTGTTGAAGTCGCCGATCGACACGCCCCAGCCGCCGCCGTTGGACGGAACGGTGGCGTAGCTGCTGGAGGAGTAGCCGGAGCTGCTGCCCCAGTAGATGTAGGTGGACGCGGTCCGGCTGAACGAGGAGGCCGGGCCCGAGAGGTGGCCTGGAAACACCAGATCCGGGTAGCCATCGTCGTCCAGATCGGCCACGGCGACGTCGTTGGGACCGTGGGTGGGCAGTGCCGTGCTGTCGCTCGTCCGGAAGCCCGCCTTGTTCCAGAAGACGTAGGAGTCGACCGAGTACGAGGTGTCGCTCCGCCTCGATGCGGAGACGATGTCGAGGTCTCCGTCGTTGTCGAGATCGGCGATGACGACCCGCCGCGACGACAAGGCGGTCAGGATGGTCCGATCGGAGTCCGACAGGCCGCTGGTGCTGCCCCAGAACACGAACACGCTGGTGCCGTGGGCGCCTGCACTGTGCAGCAGACCCGGGACGACGATGTCCGGGTAGCCGTCGTCGTCGAGGTCAGCGACGTCGCACTCCTCGCTGGCGTGGTGCTTGACCGTGCTCGATGTCGTGAACCCCGAGGCGCTCCCCCACCAGACGGTGGACGCCACGTCGTAGTCTCCATCCCACGCCCCGGTCACGAACCAGTCGTTGTAGCCATCGGCATTGAAGTCTGCGACGCACACCTCGTACGCATTCGACATCGAGACCGAGTCATCGGGCCGGGACGTGTAGCCCCGCGCCCCGCCGTAGTGCAGGTCGTGGTCGAGCGCGCCGGTGCCGCCGGACCGGGAGTGGTTCGCGAACAGGAGGTCCAGGTACCCGTCCTCGTCCACGTCGGCGGCCGTGCCGCGCACGGCCCCGGTGCTGACGATCCACGCGTCGGTATTGCTGGTGGTGTAGTCGCTCTTCGACGGGTCGTAGTACCAGACGCGATGGGTGACGTCGGAGTCGCCGTCGTCGAAGCCGGGCAGGAAGATGTCCGGCCAGCCGTCGCAGTTCAGGTCGTGGCAGAAGTCGTCGCCGTCGCAGTCGGTGTCGATGCCGTCGCCGGGGACCTCGGTCTCGTGGGAGCCCGGGTAGGCATGGTCGTGCAGGTCGCTGCAGTCGGTGTCGTCGTCGACCCAGCCGGTCGGGACGTCGCAGAAGTACCGGCTGACGCTGCTGTTGCCGTAGGTGTCGCCGTCGCGGTCCTCCCAGCGCTCCACCGCACCCGAGGTCGACGACGTGATGGTGTCCTCGTCGTCGGCGAGTCCGTCGCAGTCCTCGTCGACGTCGGCCGAGTCGCACACCTCCACCTCGCCGGGGTTTGCACCTGCATTGCCGTCGTCGCAGTCTCCCACACGATCGGCGTACAAAGCGGGTTCTTCGCAGGCGAAGCGGGCCGGCTCGGACGCGTCGCCCCAGCCGTCGTCGTCGGCGTCCACGAACCACAGGCTCGCGTCGTCGGCGCTGTCTTCGTTGACGTCGCCGTCGCAGTCCTCGTCGACGCCGGACTCGTCGCACAGCTCCAGGGCGCCCGGGTGGATGTCCGCCGCGGTGTCGTCGCAGTCGCCGGGGGTCTCGAGGTGGTCCGTCGGCGCAGCGCACGCGCGGGTGGCGGTCGAGAGATCGCCCCAGCCGTCGCCGTCGTCGTCGAGGTACCAGGTGGTCGCGTCCGCCGCGGTGGCCTCGTCGGCGGAGCCGTTGCAGTTGTCGTCGACGCCGATCGTGGAGCACAGCTCCGACGCTCCGGGGCTGACGGCGCTGTTGGTGTCGTCGCAGTCGGCAGGGGCCGAGGCGTAGCCGGCGGGGAGCGCGCAGTCCCGGACGGTGGACGCGGTCAGGCCGTAGCCGTCCCCATCGGCGTCCTCGAAGAAGGTCAGGGCGTCGACCGCCGTGCCGTCGTTGGTGGCGCCATCGCAGTTCTCGTCGACCGCGCCCGAGTCGCAGATCTCGTCGGCGTCGGGGGAGATGGCGGCGTCCAGGTCGTTGCAGTCGTCCGCCGTGGCGACGTAGCCGTCGGGGGCTGCGCACGAGTCGGCGGTGGTGCTCTCCGTGCCGTGCCCGTCTCCGTCCGAGTCCCGAAAGAAGGTGGTGGTGCCGGTCACGTCCGGGTCATCGTCGTCGACCACCTCATCGCAGTTGTCGTCGATGCCGTTGCAGGTCTCGGTGGCGTCGGGGTGGACGTCGGGGGCGGTGTCGTCGCAGTCCACCGGTACTTCCACGAGCTCCCCGTCCCGGTCCAGGTTGGCGCCCAGCACGTACAGCGTGGGCTGCTCGCACTGCTGCTTCTGGAAGCGCTCGTTGTCGTCGCCGAAGCCGTCTGCGTCGTAGTCGAGGTACCAGACCGTGTCCGGGTGGATCAGCTCGTTGGTGTCGTCGCAGTCGAGGTTGTTGTCGACCTCGAGGCTGTCCCACTCGTCGACTCCGCAGCGAAACGCGCTCTCGCCGTCTGAGTCGCCGTACCGATCCTGGTCCAGATCGGGCCAGACCTCGGTGGCGCCCTCCGCACCCTCGGGGTCCTGGCCGTTGGCGCGGCCGTCACAGTCTTCGTCGACGCCGTCGTCGTCGCAGACCTCGACCGCGCTGGGGTTGACGTCGGGATCGGAGTCGTCACAGTCGTCATCGTCGCGGGCGTCCGCCGGGACCGGGATGTAGTGTTCGTGGCCCTGCTCCGGCTCGCAGCCGACGTCGAAGGGCTCTGCGGCAAAGCCGTCGCCGTCGGCGTCCTCTCCGAAGTACAGCCGGTCGCCCACCGAAGCGTCGGCGTCGTCGCAGTCGCTCGTGTCTTCCACGAGTCCGTCCGGCGCCTCGCTCCCCTCCCGCACGGTCACGCAGATGTCCTCGGCGAAGTAGTCCCCCAGGCCGTCGCCATCGACGTCCGGGCGGTAGCACTCGTCCTCGAAGACGATGACCGAGTCGTCGTCGCAGCCGGCCGAAGCCACGGTGAGCACGACCAGGACGAGGGACGAGACG